>JBAUOM010000021.1:0-6084 GCA_049579765.1 Xanthobacteraceae bacterium | reverse complement strand
TCGATATCGTTGCCGCTCCACTGAAGTCTCCCGGTCATTTAGAGCCCGGTCGGCCATTTCATGCCGCTCGACCATGGACCAGCACCTCGAACGTCGGCCGGTTGGCTTCGATCCCGTGCGGCCAGGGACCGTCATCGAACACGTCGTCTATCTCGTTCAATTGCCGGAGCCTTGCGCGTTGATCGCCGCCCGCGCCAGCGGTCCCCACTTGCCGATTTCGCTTTCGACGAAGCGCGCGAACTGGGCGGGCGACATTTTCTCGGTGACGATCGCCTCCTGCTCGAGCCGGCGGCGCACGTCGGCCGAGTCGAGTGCCTTGTTGATCTCCGTATTGATCCTTTGCACCAAGTCGGGCGGCAGTTTGGCCGGCCCGGAGAACGACCACCAGGTCGTGGCCACGAGCTCGTCGTAGCCGAGCTCCTTCAGCGTCGGCAGCGCCGGATATTGCGCAAGCCTCGCGCTTGCGGACACGGCCAACGGCGCGAGGGTGCCGGCGCGGATATGCGGACTGCTCGTGGTCATGGTCATCGCGCCGACCTTCACGTGTCCGGCGACGAGGTCGGTGACCGCCTGCACGCCGCCCTTGTAGGGAACATGCTCGAGCCTGATGCCGTCCTTGCGTGCGAGATATGCGCCGATCATGTGCCCTAACGATCCCACCCCGGGCGAAACATATCCGATCGCCGGGCCGCTGCCTCGCGCCAGGGCGACGAGTTGAGGGAGCGACGTCACCGCAAGCGAAGCGTGCGCGGTGAGAACGATCGGCGCGCCGCCGATATAGGCGATGTGGGTGAAATCCTTCACCGGATCGAACGGCGCATTGGCGCTCGTCGCCGGGGCGATGACGTGCGAGGGAATGCCGGAAACGACGAAGGTCGCGCCGTCAGGATCGGCATGAGCGACCGCAGCGGAGCCGACCATGCCGCTCGCGCCCGGACGGTTCTCGACCAGGACGCTCTGCGCGAAGGCATTGCCGAGGTGCTCGGCGAGGATGCGGCCGATCAGATCGGCGCTTCCGCCCGGCGGCCACGGCACCACGATGCGCATCGGCTTGCTTGGCCACGCCGGCGCAATGGTTGGCGCCGGCTGTGCATGCGTTTGCTCACCCGTGGAGGAAAGGCCGAAGAGCGCGTAGGTCACCGCGACCGCAGCCATAAGCACCCGATGCACGATTGTCCTCCCTCGCAGTTGCACAACCTGAGGCGGCACGGCGGCCATCGCGGGTTGCCAACGCGCCACTTCGTTGACTGCAACGAATTTTGTTGCAACCATTCCGCGGCGGCGCGAACGCGTCAAGGAGCAAAAGCACAATGCGCGTGGTCGATGCGATTGCCCGATGGTTCGAGGTGGCCGGATTCCAGCATTATTTCGGCTATGCCGGCGGCGCGGTCTGGCCTTTTCTCGACGCGTTGACCGAGAAGCCGCACCTCGAGGGCATCCAGGCCAAGCACGAGTCCCATGCCGTGCACATGGCCGATCTCTACCACCGCGTCAGCGGCCGTGTTGCGCCGGTCATCGTGTCGAAGGGGCCGGGCCTGCTCAATGCGGTCGGTGCCTGCGCCAGCGCCATGCACGAGTCCTCGCCGGTGCTGATCATCGCCGGCGGCGCGACCACGCATTTTCTCGGCAAGGCCGGAATGCAGGAAATCTACTATCACGGCTTCGAGGACGCGACGAGCATCTTCCGCCCCGTCTGCAAGGGAACGTGGATGCTGGTGCGCCCCGACACGACCATCGAGATCCTCAATTATGCGCTGAAAGCCGCGACCTCGGGCCGCCCCGGTCCGGTCTTCGTCGAAGTGCCCTACGACATCCAGCTCGCGCCGGTCGAAGGCGAGATCGAAGCGCCGTCGGCGCGCGCGCCGCAGCTCAATCGCCCGCGCGCGGACGCCGGCAATGTGGAGCGCATCGCGCGCATGATCGCCGAGGCCGAGCGTCCACTCCTTCTCGCCGGCGGCGGTGTGGTGCGCTCGCGCGCGGCGGAAGCGCTGGCAGCGGCGGCGGAGACGCTCCACATCCCGACGGTCACCACGCTGCCGGCCAAGGGCATGCTGCCGGAGGACCATCCCCTCTCCATCGGCACGCTCGGGCGTTCGGGTTTTCTGTGTGCGGCGCGCGCGAGCCGCGAGGCCGACCTCGTGATCGGCGTGGGGGCGCGCTTTTCCGACAACCACACCGCCAACTGGCGCAAGGGATCGATCTACGACGTGTCGCGAACCAAGATCGTGCAGGTCGATCTCGACTACCAGGAGGTCGGCCGCAATCTTCCGGTCGAGCTCGGCCTCGTCAGCGACGCCAAGCTGTTCCTCGAGGACCTTGCGACCGCGGCGGGCAGCCCCGGCAACAAGAAGCATCAGGCATGGCTGGAGCGCACACAGGGCTTTCGCGCCGAGTGGGAGGAGGAAATCCGCCCGTTGCAGACGGCGGCCAGCACGCCCACCCATCCCGCCCGCCTCGTCTACGAGGTCGGCCGCGCGCTGCCCAAGGACGGCCGCGTCTACATCGACATCGGCGACGTCACCCAATATGCCGAGGCCTACATGAAAATCCGCACGCCGGGCGCCTGGCAGATCAGTCCCGGCATGGCCGAGATGGGCTGGGCGTCGTCCGGCATCCCGGGCGCGCTCGCCGCCGACGGCCGCCCCGGCATCGCGCTCGTCGGCGACGGCGCCTTCAACATGACCTCGCAGGTCGTCGCTTCGGCGGTGGAATACGACTTGCCCGCGATTTGGGTGGTCCTCAACAATTACGAGCTCGGCATCGAGCGCAAGGGCATGGAGCGCAGCTATGCGCGTTCGCACCCCTGGTGCCATTTCGTGCGCAAGGATACTGGGAAGCCCTACAATCCCGACTATGTCGCGCTGGCGCGCGCCTATGGCGCCGAAGGCGCGCGCATCGAGGATCCCGCCGCGTTGGCACCTGCGCTCGCGAAGGCCTTCGCCAGCCGACGCCCGTGGGTGATCGACGTGCCGATCGATCTCGGCGTCGGCAGCTATTTCACGCAAGGCATCGACCGTGCCTATCCGGACAAATGGGCGAAGTCCTATCCGAGCTACAACCTGCTGCGGAACGTCGAAGGCTGAGTGCAATGCCGATCCGCAAGGCCGAGGCCAAGGTCGCGCCCGACGCCGTCAGCTCCGGCGACGTGATCGAGGAGCTGCGCCGACGCTACGACCGGCTCACGCAGTCGCAGAAGCGCATCGCCGAATACATCGTCGAGCACCCGCAGGCGGTGGCGTTCTCCACCGTCGACCAGATGGCGGGGGAACTCGACGTCAATCCCTCGACGATCGTGCGCTTCACCTATCGCCTCGGCCTCAACGGCTTCCCTGATCTGCAGGAGCGGATGCGAGAATTGGTGCGCGGGCAGCTTTCCCGCACCGGCGATCCGATCAACGAAAGCCAGGTCGCCGGTCATCTCGGCGGCACGAGCTTCGGTGCTTCGCTGAGCCACGATTGGCAGAATCTGCATCGCACGATCGCCAATCTCGACGCCGGCGCGTTTGACCAAGCGGTCAATCTCCTCGCGCGGTCGCGCAGGGTGTATGTGGTCGCCGGATTCACCACGTTTCCCGTCGCCCATTATTTCGCGCTGGTGCTCGACCGGCTGCGTACCGACATTTCGCTGCTCGCCTCCAACGACGCGTTCGCAACGCCGCGGCTGGTCGAGATGAAGCCCGAGGACTGCGTGTTGGCAATCACTTTCCCGCGCTATGCGAGGGGGACGCACCGTGTCGCCATGTGGGCGAAGGAGAACAAGGCCAAGGTGATTGCGGTGACCGACTCCCCGATATCGGCGCTCGGCCAGATCGCCGATGTGGTCCTGCTCGCCGCGTCGGGCGGCACCGGAATGCAGAATTCTATGGTCGCGCCGATGGCAATCGCCAACGCCCTGCTCAACGGGGTGGCCGCCGTCAAGGGCACGACCGCGCTCGAGCGCTACAGCCGTCACGACCGGCTGATGAATCGTTGGGACGCCTTCCTGCTCAAACTGGACGGGACCGATTGATGGTTGAGGCTCGCGCCGACGCGGGTGCGCTCGCCGGCATCGGCGTGCTCGATCTCACGACGAATTACGCGGCTTATGCCGGCCGGCTCCTCGCCGACCTCGGCGCCGATGTCGTGCGTGTCGAGGAGCCGCGGGGATCGCCGCTGCGCAACCTTGCCCCGTATGCTCGCGGGCCCGACGGCGAGCGCGCAAGTTTCGCGCATGCGTTTCTCGACGCCGGCAAGCGCAGCGTCACTCTCGATCTTGCCACCGCCGGTGGAAGCGAGCTGTTCATGCGGCTCGCCGCAACGAGCGACGTCCTGATCGAGACCCCGTCGCCGTGCGCGCCCGCGAGCGCCGCGGTCGATTTCGAGCGCATACGTCGACATAATCCCGGGCTTGTCGTCGTATCGATCTCGCCGTTCGGCCGCGCCGGCCCCTATGCCGGATATGCGGCCACCGACTTGACCCTGCTCGCGGCGGGCGGGCTCCTCTCGCTCGGCGGCTACGCCGATACCGAGCCGCTCGCAATCCAGGGTGAGCAGGCGATGCTCGCGTCCGGCATCTACGGTGCGGTCGCCGCGCTCGCGGCGCTCTACGAGCGTACGCAGACCGGCATGGGCCGCTGGATCGACGTGTCAGGACAGGAATGCGTGGCATTCGCGCTTGAAGATGCCGTGGCGGAATGGTCGATCAACGCGCGGGTGCGGCGGCGCCAGGGCGACATCGCGCGCGAGGCCGGCACCGGCGTCTATCCCTGCAGGGACGGCCATGTCAGCGTGGTGGCGGGCCGCCTCGGCACCGTCAAGGCCTTCGTCGCGCTGACGGAATGGATCGCGGCGTCAGGTGTGCTTGGCGGCGCGGAATTGCGCGCGCCGCAATGGCGGGATTTCAGGTTCCGCCAGTCGCCCGAGGGCGTCGCGCGCTTTGCCAAAATATTCCAGGAGTTCTGCCGCATGCGCGGCAAGGAGGAGCTCTATCGCGAAGGTCAGGCACGCCACATCGCCATCGCTCCCGTCAACAGCATCGCCGACATCGTGCGCGACGTGCAGCTCGAGGCCAATTCGTATTTCCAGCCGCAGTTCGACGCCGGCCTGGGCAAGAACCTGGTCTTTGCCGGGCCGCCCTATCGCATGAGCCGCACCCCAGCGCGCCGGCGTGGCGCGGCGCCGCAGCTGGGCGAGCACAATCGAGAGCTCTTGCGCGAAGGGCCGGGCCCTGCGCAGAGCGGCGCCGAAGCCGGCGTCGGTCCGGGCTGAAGGCGATGCGTCTTGCGGGTCTGCGCGTGCTGGATTTTTGCTGGATCGGCGCCGGTGCCTTCGTCACCCGCATTCTCGCCGATCTGGGCGCCGAGGTGATCAAGGTCGAGTCGCGCAGCCATCCCGACAATCTGCGGCTCTCCGGCCCGCACCAGCCTGGCGCGAAACCGCTGGAGAGCTCGGGCTATTTTGCCTCGCGCAACACCAGCAAGAAGAGCATCGCGCTCAACATGTCGCATCCGCAGGCGCGGCAGATCGCGCTGCGGCTGGCCGGCCGTTGCTCCATCGTCAGCAACAATTTTCGTCCCGGCGTGATGGAGAAATGGGGCCTGGGCTACGCCGAGGTGGCGGCGGTTAACCCGTCGGTGATCTACCTCGCCATGCCGATGCAGGGCGCGAGCGGGCCGCATCGCGATTATATCGGCTTCGGCTCGACCATTGCCGCGCTCTGCGGTTTGGTCAACATGGCGGGGCGGCCCGGCCGCGCGCCGATCGGCACCGGGACGCACTACCCCGATCACGTGCCCAATCCCGGCCATGCGCTCGTGGCCGTGCTGGCCGCCGCCCTGCATCGCGCGCGTACCGGAGAAGGCCAGCACATCGAGCTCGCGCAGATCGAATCCACGGTGAACATGCTCGGGCCATCCATTCTGGAGTGGTCGGCGACCGGCGCGCTGCCGCGGATCGACGGCAACCGCCGCGCGGGTGCCGTGCCACGCGGCGTCTTTCCCTGCGCCGGCGAGGACGCCTGGTGCGCGATCGAAATCGAGGGCGACCGCCAGTGGCAGGGGCTCCTCGCCGCGCTCGACGCGCCGGAATGGATGCGCAGTGCGGCGC
>JBAUOM010000020.1:0-12621 GCA_049579765.1 Xanthobacteraceae bacterium | reverse complement strand
GACCGAGACCGGCCGCGCCGCCGCCGACGCGGCGGTGAAAGTGGCCCGGGAGATCACCCGCCACACGCTCACCCCGCTCACCGCCGCGGAGCAGCGCGACGTCGTTCGCTTGTTGAAGAAGTTGACGTGAGCGAGCGGCAGAGGCGCTTCATTGCAGTGAGACCGTCCGGCCCCCGCTCATTGAAGCGGATCGCCCCATCGCAAACGAGCCTGGAGGGTGAACAAATTGATCGTTGTCCGGACTGCAAGTGGCTGAAGACATGCTGGCCAACGCCAAATGGCGCACCATCAGTTGGCGCCGGCACGAAAGGAAAACTCAAGGGCTCGTTTCGCCGCTGTCCGGGTGTTCGTCTACGCCTTCCTCCTCATCGCTGGCTCGCAGCAGCGAGGCGGAAAAAAAGAATCACGGGCCGGCGCCTCAGCCGACTTTGTCCGTCGTACGGCACGCCATCACCGAACCCTTCGCTTGACTACCGCCGCGATTTCGTGAGGTCTGAGCTCACGGCCTATTTCGATCCGACCTCCTTGATCAGATTGGCGAACTCCTCCATTCGCTTCGCGCGGTAGGTGTCGTACTCGGCGCCGGTCATGTAGTCGGTCTTCTCGCCGATGCTCTTGAGGAAGGCGTGGAACTCCGGCCTCTTATTCATGTCGTCGAACGCCTTACGCAATGTCGCCAGCCGGTCCGCGGGAATGCCGGCAGGCGCCATGAAGATGCGGTCCATGGTGAAGTCCACGGTGTTGAGGCCAAGTTGCGACATGGTCTTCACGTCCTTGAAGTCTGGATCATCCTTGAGCGGCTTGTCGCCGGCCAGCGCCAGCATGACCAGCTTGCCGGCCTTGTAGTGCGGCCGGTACTGGGTGACGAAGCCGAACGTCAGATCGTCCTCGCCCGCGAGCACTGCGCGCATCGCCGGACCGCCGCCCTGGTGCGGGATCAGATTGACCTTGATCCCGGTCGCCTTGATGAATTGCATGGTCGGAATGAAGCCGACGCCCCAGACTCCGGTGTGGCCGATATTGACCTTGCCGGGATTGTTTTTGGCGTAGTCGATAAGTTCGGCGACCGTCTTGTAAGGCAGGTCCGAGCGTGCAGCGAGCAGCGGCTCGGAGGCGTTGATGCGCGCGATCGATTTGAACGCCGTCTTTGGATCGAAGTCCACCTTGCGTGTCTGGGGCGTGATCTGGTCGAACGCGTTGTGGGTGAAGATGATGGTGTAGCCGTCGGGCGTGGCCTTGGCGACCTGCGTCGTGCCTTTCATGCCAGCGCCGCCGGGAACCAGGCTGACCACCACCGGCTGCCCAAGAATCCCGCTCAGGATCGGCGTAATGCCGCGGGCATGCAGGTCGTGGCTGCCGCCGGCGCCGAGCGGAATCACGACCGTGATCGGGCGGTCAGGATATTCGGCGCGCGCCGCAACAGGCGCCAGCAGCACTGCGGCCAGCGCCACCATGCTCATTGTTCGGATCGTTCTCATCGCGCGTCCTCCGTCGTTGGTTGATCGTCGGCTCGATCGGATTGTCATCGTTCCACGGACCCGATCGGTTTACGCCGGTAGCGGAAATAGACCATGCCCGCTATCCAAGCGAGGCCGGCGAGCAAAAAGAATGAGGCGATTGGTCGCTGGATGAAAAAGAAGCCCAGGATATTGCCGTGGGCATAGATGATGCTCTGGCTGAGCCTGAGTTCGATCGGCTCGGCCAGAATGAATCCGATAATGAGTGGCGCCAGGTCGTAACGCAGCTTCTTGAGGATGTAGGCGCAGGAGCCCGCCACCATCATGATGCCGAGGTCGGACGCCGAGCCGGTCGACAGCGTGCCGACGAAAGCGAGCGCCAGGATCACCGGAACGAGATACGCCTTGGGCAACTGGATCGCCTTGGCGAACGGCTTGAGCAGCACGTATCCGATCGCGACGAACAGCACATTAGCGACGACGGCCGCCAGCAGGATGGCGTAGATCAGCGCCCCTTGCTGGTCGAAGATTTGCGGACCCGGGCGCAGCCCGTTCGCAACGAAAGCGCCGAGCAGGATTGCAGTGATGTTGTCGCCCGGAATGCCGAGCGTGAGTAGCGGCACCAACGTCGGTCCGTTGACCGCGTTGTTGGCCGCTTCCGGCGCGGCGACGCCGTCGAGCTCGCCCTTCCCGAAGGTCTCCGGGTGCTTGGAGGCGCGCTTGGCTGCGCTGTAGCCGATGAAGGCGGCAACCACCTGGCCGACGCCGGGCACCATGCCGATCCCGGTGCCGATGGCGGTGGATCGTAGGATGGTGCGGATCGACCGCTTGAACTCGTGCCAGCGCAGCGGCTCGCCACTCTTGGAAGCGTCGACGGCGTCGGTGATGAAACCGCGCGCGCGCGATTCCACGGCCTCCAACACTTCCGGTATCGCGAAGATGCCGATCACGAGCGGGATGAGGGGGATGCCGCCAACCAGCGCTTCCATGCCGAACGTCATGCGCGCCTCGCCGTCGACCGACTCGGTTCCCACAAATCCGAGTCCCACGCCGATGCACGCGGTGATCGCTCCCTTGATCCCGGACTCGCCCGACACGCTGGCAATCAGGATGAGCGAGAAGACGATGATCGCGAACACTTCCGGCGGACCGATCAGTAGTATGATGCGCGCGATCAGCCCGATCATCAGGATCGTCAGGATGTCCGATAGCGCATCGCCGATCACGGAGGCATAGAGCGCCATTTCCAGCCCCTTGCGCGCCTTGCCAAGGCGCGTGAGCTTCGGACCGTCGAAGGTCGTGGCGATCGATGCGCCGGTGCCGGGGATGCCGACCAGGACGGCGGGAATACTGCCGCCGTAGATCCCGCCCTTATAGACGCCGATCAGGAACGGGATGCCCAGCATCGGCTCGAGCTTGAACGAGATCGGAAGCAGCACCGCCATGGCGAGAATGGTGGTGAGGCCGGGCATGGCGCCGACGAACATCCCCACCACCAGTCCGGCGGAGATGTAAAAATACATATCCCACCGTAGCAGCATTTCGACGCTTTGCCCCAATGTCGCGAGCATGCCGGGCGGACCTAACCGAGAAAGATGTGGGCGAGACTACGCAGGACGGCGTCTTCGACAGCGCCGATGCTTTCGATGGAGCTGCGCGGCAAGGAGATCAGAAGCATCCGCTCGAACACGAAGCGGATTAGGGTGGGGATGACGATCACGCCCGGAATGAAGGAGAGCGGATTACGCAGCCCAAGATAGTAGGCCATTGCCGCGGTCATCAGCATGGTGGCGAGAATGTATCCGAGCCATGTCACGCAGGCGGCGTAGGCGACCGCGATGAGCGTCGCGACGCCGGCGCGTTGAAACCGGCTCGGCTCATCCGGGCGCGGCTCGCCGAGTCTGGCCCTCACCGCCTGGACCGCTTGGATCAGGGCGAAGATCGCAAGCACAGTCAGCAGGCCGAACGCGAGCCGCGGGATCAGGACCGGCGACAGCGTTGCGAAGTCGCGTTCGGTGTCGATCCCGCCGGATGCGATCAGGTGGGGCATCGCAACCGTCAGCGTCGCGGCGATGAGTGCGATTATGGCGGCAACCGCCACATCGATGCGGGCCATGAGCGGGGAGAATGCTGCCGGCGCGTCGGGTTCCAGCGCGGCCGTTTCCGCCGCCGTCGCGGCGGCGCGGTCCCCGCCTGCGGATGGGCCGCCTTCGGTTCCGTCGGCCACTGCTCACTCCTCCCCGCCTTCTTGTTGCACCGTTCCGCCGGCGCTTGGATGCAAAGTATTGCCGGAAATCGCGAACTATGAAATCCCCGGACCAGCGACAGCGGCGAGAAGTGGTTCTACTCGGCGCGGCACGAAGCCGGAAACCGCACCCGGGCTGCGTGGCGCTCGCGGCAAGGATCAGGCGTCGGTGCAAAAAACGGGCGCGCTCGTCCCGCTCGCCGTCAAGTTGCTATTGCGTCAGTGGCCGAACCGCCCTGCCGCGTGCGCCAACGCGGCGGCCTCATCCTCATCTCGACGCTCTTGCAGAGCGATACGCGCTCACATCACTCGGCGGCTGCCGGTTCGGCGGGTGGCGATCTGGCTCATCACCACCATAGCTGCCAGCGCCACGCCGATGGCATCGGTGACAATTCCCGGTACGATGAGCAGCAAGCCGGCGGCGAGCAGCGCCAACCGCTGCCATAACGAAGCGAGCGTGATCAAGTAGGAGTTGAGACCGGCGGCAAACAGTACGACTCCGACGATCGCAGTGAATGCGCTCCATACGATCTTTGGCCATGGACCAATCATCAGCAAAGCCGGCTCATAGACAAACATGAACGGCACGATGAAGCCCGCGGCGCCGATTTTGACCGCCGCCCAGCCGCTGGTCCAGAGATCGGATTTGGCGATGCCAGCGGCCGCGAACACCGCGAGCGCCACCGGTGGCGTGATCGCCGACAGAATGGCGAAATAGAATGCGAACATGTGCGCGGCCGGCTCGACCACACCGAGCTTGATAACGGCCGGCACCAGGAGCGCAGTCATGATGATGTAGGCGGGCGTGGTTGGAATGCCCATGCCGAGAACGATGCCGGCGAGCATGGTGAGGATCAGCGCCACCAGCAGCATATCCCGGGCCAGATGCACGACGAACTGGGTAAATACGATGCCCAGCCCGGACAACGTCACCACGGCGATCACGATTCCCGCCGACGCACAGGCAAGCGCGACTGCGAGCGTGTTACGCGCGCCGTCCGCCATGGCGCCGATGAGGTTTTCAATCGTCACGTTCTTGCGCGACGACGCGCGTAGCGCCGCCACCGGGAAGCACGCCAGCGTGCCGCCAAGCGCCGCCAACGGCGCGCTGTAGCCGGAGTACATCACCGCCAGGATGACGGCCACGGGGATGAACAGATGCCCTTGATCGCGCAACACGGCCGGCAATTTCGGCAATTCCGAACGCGGCACGCCGACCAGTCCCAGCCGCTTGGCCTCGAAATGCACCGCACAGAAGCAGGCAACGTAGTAGAGCACGGCGGGGATCAACGCCCAGATCACTACCTGCCCGTAAGGCACGCCCATGAACTCCGCCATGACGAAAGCGGCGGCGCCCATGATCGGCGGCATGATCTGCCCGCCCGTCGAAGCCACCGCCTCGACCCCGGCGGCGAAGGGCGGCTTGAAGCCGGTTCGCTTCATCAGCGGGATGCTGATCTGCCCGGTCACCATGACGTTGGCGACGGCGCTACCGGAAATGGTGCCGAACAGGCTCGATGAGACGACGGCGACCTTACCGGGGCCGCCGACCGCATGACCGGTGAGGCCGGTGGCGAAATCCATGAACAGCCGCCCGGTGCCCGTGCGCTCCATAAAAGTGCCGAACACCACAAAGATCACGACGTAGGTGGCCGATACCGAGAGCGGGATGCCGAAAATTCCCTCAGTGGTCATGTACAGCTGATCGAGCATGCGCTGCGGCTCGAGGCCGGCAATGGCCAGTCCGTAAAAGAGGAAGATAACGGCCGTGATCGGCATCACCCAGCCGATCACGCGCCGCGTCGCCTCCAGCACCATGAGCGTCATCAGCGCGCCCATGACCTCGTCGGCTGCGGTAAGCTCATCGACGTAGAAGATGCGGTTGACGATGTAATCGTAATTGACGAACAGATAGAGGATCGGCGCGGCGCCAAGCAGCAGTAACACGTAATCGAAAATGCTCGGCGCGCCATCAGGCTTGCCGGTGATGCGAAAAATCAGGAAGGTCAACACCATCGCGAACAAGAGATGGGTGCCGCGGAACCAGACTGCCTCCGGAGTACCGAAGGCGATCGCCCACATGTGATAGAGCACCATCGCCACGCCGACCGCGGTCGTTACCGCGCGGATGACGCCGGCGTAGCTGAGATCGAGTTTCATTGGGGCCGCCGATCCTCAGGAGAGGACGCGAGCGGTGCACCGAAGGCGAAAGCGGCGCCAGCGCACGTGATCAGTTGGTGCTCACCGTAATGCCGGCTTCCTTGTAGTACTTGGCGGCGCCGGGGTGGAACTTCACGCCGATGTCGGCCGCCATCCCCTTTGCGTCAAGTGTGCCGATGGCTTTGGCCACGGTCGCGAGCGTTTCTGTGCTCGACGCGATCATCTTGGTCATGGTGTAGACCTCGTCGGCCGGCAGCTTGCAGGACGCCACTACGTGGGTCGAGAATCCGATCACGTGCAGGTCCTTGTCCTGCTTGGGATAGGTGCCTTTCGGCAGCGTGATCAGCTTATAGCTAGGATTGAGTTTAAGCATCTTATCGTAGACATCGGTCTGTTCGAAGAACTTGATGTCGCGCGCCGCCATCAGGTCCATCACCGCGCCGGCCGGAGCCTGGGTATTGAGGCCGAAGCCGACGGCGTGTCCGTCCTTCATTTGATTGACCGAGTCGGTATAGCCGACATGGCTGATTTTAATATCGCTCGGCTTGAGCCCGTTGGCTTCGAGGAAGTGCCGGGTAATTACCTCGCCGGTATTGCCGACCTGCTGCGTGGTGATCGACTTGCCCTTGAGATCGGCGACCTTGTTGATGCCGGCATCGGCAAGCACCACGAACTGGAAGTATTGCGGATAGAGCGAAGCAACGTTGCAGACATTGGTATGAGGCTTGTTGAACGGTGGGCGCCCTGCCATGGCATCGGCGGTGGAGATCGAATTGGCGAGCCCGACATCGGCTTTGCTCTCCTGGATCGCCCGGACATTGGCGATGCCGGCACCCGGCAACACCTGCAGCTGCAGGCCTGGGATGGCCTTCTCCCAAATGTCCTTGAGCTGGCCGCCGAGCGGAATCCAGGAGCCGCCCTGCGGTCCGGTCATCATCTTGAGTTGCGCGGCTGTGGCCGGAACGGCGAGTGCGAGCGCAAGGGCGAGCACGGCTGCGCCGAGCGATCCGGAGGTTTTCGTGCACGATGCCATGGCGTTTCCTCTCCTCCTGCCGGCCAACGATTTCTGTTGGGGTATTGCGCCGCCGGATCGGGAGAAGCAGCTTGGCACGGGCGCTTGTCCCTGTCGCTGCGACAGTTGCGACCTGCCTCTTCAACCGCATCCCCCGACCCGCCGCCGTGGATCAGCGGGCCGGGGTTGGTCACAACCGCCCGCCAAGGTTGGTTGTGGCCCGCAAAGAGAAGCCCCGGCAGCTCTTCACAGCCGAGGCTGATAGCATCTGTTTGTCGGGACCATCGCGACGAGCTGACCGTGCCAGGAGATGGTTAGCTCACAAGCAGCTTGCAATGTCGAGGGCCGCTCTGGAAGCGCACCACAAGACTCACGGCGTCCTTGCTCGCCAAGCCATCGCCGCTTGGAAGGCGCCGTAGATGATTCCGAGAGCCGCGATCACAACGGTTTGGGGGACCGGCAACACCAGATCCGCCCAGATGAGCGCGATGCCCACGGCCCATGCCAGGCGTCGTATTTTTCGGAGCGTGAGAACCGCGTCGTTGGCCTCCTGAGCTGTTGGGATCGGGGCGCAGGAGGTCAGCGCCAGCGCCAGAATGCCGACCAAGCCCAATCTCAATTCAGCTTCCGGGCTCCCAGGGCGGATCATCGCGCCGGCGCTCGCGCTCACCGGCCGGCGCCGACGACGCGCGGGCGCCGACCATCCAGCAGGCGGAGGTGAAGCGGACCTCGGCTCCGAGCACATAGGGATCGAAGGCCGCGCGCACCGTCTCGATGACCTGCGTGCGGGTCCGCTCGTCCGCCTGTTGCAGGATCAGGCCGACGGGGCCGAGCCGGCTCGCGTAACGCATCAAGTCCTGCTCGGGCAGGGTGCAGGCGACATCGATCGGCCGGATGTCGATCTCGGCCCAGCCGCTCTCTTCGAGGATGGAGACGACGCGGCGCCGGTCCGCGAAGGCGAACTGCCCCGGCGCGTCCGGGCGGCGGGCGGGGAGGCCCGGCAGGAGCGGCGCCGCTGCGCGCTCTGCCGTCGTCATGAACGGATTTTCCGCGGCGCTGCGAAACGCGACGAACCGGAGCGCGGCGTCGTCGCGTGCGGCACGCCGCAGGTTCGCGAAGGCCCGCACGGGGTCTTCGAAAAACATGACGCCGAAGCGCGAGACGATCATGTCGAAGCTCGCCGGCGCGAACGCGTGGGTCTGCGCATCGGCGCGGATGAAGCTCGCCGGAGTGCCTTCCCGCTCGGCGCGGGCCCGGGCGAAGGCGATCATCGGTTCCGAAATGTCGATGCCGATGGAGCGGCCTTGCGCTCCTAGAGCGGGATGACCTTTCTCTGAGTGATCATCCCGCTCTAGGTTCTTGTTTTGCGCGTGATCTTTTCCGAAAACCGGTTCCCACTTTTCGGGATCACGCGCTAGCCGCCGCGCGACCGCGAGCGTCGTGCTGCCGGTGCCGCAGCCGACGTCGAGCACCCGTGCTGCGGATGCGGCGGACACCGCTTCGACCAGCAGGTCTTCGAACGGCTTTAACGCCCGGTCGAGCAGCTCCTGCGCCTCGACCCAGGCGCGTCCGGCGGGGCCGTTCCAAAGCGTCGTCTGCTCGTCGTTGGCCTGATGCGTGGCATCCATGATCGCATCCTTTCATTTGCCTTCAAGACGCGCAGGCGGCAGGGTGCCAGTTCAAGTCGACTTGAGGTCAAGAGCATGAGAGACCTGGACATCGCCGAGGTGGCGCGGCGGTCGGGCGTTCCGGCCTCGGCGCTGCGGTTCTACGAGGAGAAGGGGCTGATCGCCTCGATCGGCAGGCGGGGCCTGCGCCGGCTGTTCGATCCCGGCGTCCTGGAACGGCTGGCGCTGATCGCGCTGGCGCGCAATTCCGGCTTTTCGCTCGACGAGATCGCGCGCATGTTCGCTCCGGACGGGCGGCCGCGCATCGACCGGCGGATGCTCGCGGCCAAGGCGGAGGAGCTGGACAGGACGATCCGCAAACTGCGCGCCATGCGCGACGGCCTGCGGCACGCCGCCGCCTGCCCCGCGCCGAGCTACATGGAATGCCCGACGTTCCGCCGCCTCCTGCGGGCCGCGGCGTCCGGAGCGATCGGAGCGCGGCGGAAGCGGGCTCCGCGGCTACGGTGGAATTGAGGGCATGTCCTCGTAGATGCTTCGGAGGTCGGCCCCTTTGGTGGGCGCTTCGGACAGCATGTGCTCGAATTCGACCCTTGCCCGTTGCGACCCGACGCAGACCTCGCCCGGGTCAGCCGGTTCCGGCTTCGACACCTCGGCGGCGCAGGCGGAGAGACTCTCGACGAATGTGATGGGTGAGCTACGTCACATCGCGCCGCGCCGCCATAGCGTAGCGTGGCAGTCGTGGCCGGCTGCGCGCAGGTCACCTGAACAGGAGGTACCGTCATGGTGAAAGGTCCAAGGCTTGCCGTGATGTCGGCAATCTTCCTATTGCCTTTCGCTTACGCTCACAGCGCTCCGGCATGGAGCTCGCTGAGCTATCAGGAGTCCGTGTGGTTGTGCGGCGGGGGTGACCTCCAGGCCTGCGAGGTCATGTACGAATATGAGATGGCCCGCTCCGGGCTGCCCGCCGGCCGCCCGGCCGAGCAGTAGGTCTGCGGCGCTGTTCGGAACTCGCCCGCCACGAGGGCGGGGTGGTGACCCTTCCATCCAAGGGGGTCGGCGGCCCTAGTGTCCCGATTCCGAAGTTCGCATCATTCTGCGGCACCCTCGTTTGCGAACTTCGGAATCGAAGGACACTAGCAACTTATTGATCTAGGCGGAAACGCCGCTTTTGCAGTTGCCATTCGCACCTTTGAGCGCATCCCGATTAGCTCGCATCGGGATGCGCGCTGGTTTCCTTGGCTTTGCGCATGTCCTTGGCCGCTCGGCCGCGCGCGCTCGTTGTCACCTACGCTGCAACTACGGTATTGACTACAGTCCGCATCTGCGCTAGGTTCGAATCATCCCCGCTCGTGAGGGGCGTCTCCGGAGACGTCCGCAGGCGGAGCGGGGTGTGGCGTCCCGGGACTGCGGTGCGACCGCGGCCGGGAGGCTGCGGAGCCCGAACGGCTTGGCCTTGCGGCCTCGCCGGGGAAGGCGCGGCATGGTCCGGCGGCACTGTCGGATGCGTGACGCGTGGTGCCGCGGCCGAAAATCGCCACGGTGGAGCGCCGCGAGGCGCCGTCCCGGTCACGCGGGACGGCCCGCGTCTCGTTAGCGCGGTGTCGCGCCTCGCAAGCGCGGCTGACGACCCAGTGCGCCTCCCGGCGCTCCGCCTACCCCTCGTTCGGGGGCGGGCACGACAGGCAAAGCGGAAACCCGGGCGCAGCAAGGCGTCCGGGAACGAAGAAGACTACGCTGTTTGAAACGGTGAATAGGGAACGACGCGAGCACTTGAGAGCCATCGCGTCGGCGGCAACGCACTCGGTCCCGGCCGAGGGCGCGCTACGGCGCGCCTGCAGCCGTAGGATGGGTTGAGCGGAACGCGAAACCCATCGAACGCGCATTGCCCGCGTGAAGTCGGCGATGGGTTTCGCGCGAGCGCTCAACCCATCCTACGACTGGGTGCGTTACGACCCACGCTTGAGAATGGCGCGCAGGCGCTGCGGCGTCACGGGGAGGCGGGTGATCGCGCCGGGCATCCCGATCGCGTCATCGATGGCGGAGGCGAGCGCCGCGCCGACCGGGTTGATGCCACCCTCGCCCGCACCCTTGAGGCCGAGCGGATTGAGCGGCGACGGCGCATCCTGGGTGATCAGCACGTCGGGCGCCGGCACTTCGCGCGCGGTCGGCATGAGATAGTCGGCGAAGTTGACCGACAGCGGCTCGCCGCGCTCGTCGTAGAGGAACTCCTCCAGCAGCGTGCCGCCCACCCCCTGCGCGAACCCGCCGACGAGCTGGCCCTCGACCAGCATCGGATTGACCGCGCGGCCGATGTCGTAGGCGAGAAGATAGCGCTCGATCGTCACGCCGCCGGTGTCGCGGTCGACCCTGGCGACCGCGACGTGCACGCCGTAGGGATAGTTCATGTGATCGGTATGGAACCAGCCCTCGGCCGAGAGCCCCGGAGAGCGCGCGCCGCGCAGCTTCGAGGCCGGCTCCAATGCCTTGGCGATCTCGCCCAGCGTGATCGACGGCCCCGCCGCGGCCCCCTTGCGCACGACCTTGCCCTCGACCACCTCGAGCGCGTCGGCATCCTGCTGCAGCAGCTCGGCCGCAAGCTCGATCGCCTTGTCCCTGACCGCGGCGGCGGCGCGGCGGGTCGCCTCCCCCGTCATCACCGTGACGCGCGACGCGAAGGCGCCCATGCCGAAGGCGATGCGGTCGGTGCGCCCGTGCAGCACCCGCACGCGCCGGTAGTCGACGCCGAGCGCGTCGGCGCAGATCTGCGCCACCACCGTCTCGACGCCCTGGCCGACCGAGGCCGCCCCGGTCACCACCTCGACCAGGCCCGAGCCGTCGATCGACACGCGCACGCCTTCGAACGGCCCGAGCCCGCTCTTCTCGACGAAGATCGCAAACCCGGCCCCGACGCATTCGCCGCCGGCGCGGCGGCGGTTGAGCTCGTCCTGCAGCGCGTCCCAGTTCGCCGCGGCGAGCGCCTTGGCGATCAGCCCGGCATAGTCGCCGGAGTCGAGCACGATCTCGGTGCCCAGCGTCGTCAACGGCCGCCGGTACGGCATCTCCTCCTTGGCAACGAGATTGCGCCGGCGCACCTCGACCCGATCGAGCCCCAGTCGCGCCGCGATCGCATCGACGAGCCGCTCGCGCACGAACGTGCTCTCGAACCGGCCGGGCGCGCGATAGGTGCCGCAGGGCGTCTTGTTGGTGAGGCGGACATGGCCGGCCGCGCGATAGGCCGGCACGCGATAAGGCCCCGGCAGCATGCCCGCCGCGAGATCGGGCACCGTCGCCGCGTGGGTGCGCACATAGGCGCCCTGGTCGTGGAAGAATTCGTCGTCGATGGCGAGGATGCGGCCCTGCGCGTCGACCGCCGCGCGCACCTTGTGCCGCTGCTGGCGCGAATGATTGGCGGCGACGAGGTGCTCGCGCCGATCCTCGATCCATTTCACCGGCTGGCCGAGCCGCAGCGCCGCGAGGCAGACCAGCACGTCCTCGGGATAGAGCTCGCCGCGGATGCCGAATCCGCCGCCGACATGGCCCTCGAACAGGTGCACGGTCGCGGGATCGCGGCCGAGCATGCGGGCGATGTTGTCGCGATTCCAGTGCAGGACCTTGGCGGCGCCGTGGAGTTCCAGCACGTCCTTGCCGGCGTCGTAGCGCGCGATCGCGCCGCGGGTTTCGAGCGGGACGCCGGAATGGCGGCCGACCGCGAGATCGAGCTCGACCACGGCATGCGCGGCATTGAACGCCGCGGCGACGTCGCCGTAGGACTTCTCCACCACTGCCGGCTCGGTCGAGCGGCCGTCCTCGAATTCCCCCGGCGCCGCGGCAGCGTCGAGGACGACCGGCAATTCCTCGACCGCGACGGCCACGAGCTCGGCGGCGTCCTCCGCCACGTAAGCGTCGGTCGCGAACACCGCCGCGACCGGCTCGCCGACATAGCGCACGCGCTGGCGGGCGAGGATGGGCTGGCGATAGGGCGCCAGGCCCTCGACGCGGGTCAGGCGGAAATCGATCGGCGGAATGTCGGCAATGTCGGCCGATGTCCACACCGCCACCACGCCGGGCAGCGCTCGCGCCGCGTCGCGGTCGATCGACACGATTCGCCCGTGTGCGTGC
>JBAUOM010000019.1:0-6107 GCA_049579765.1 Xanthobacteraceae bacterium | reverse complement strand
GGCCCAGGCAGCACATGGGTCGGTGCAGCCGGCGCCGCTCCCGGCGCTGTCGCCGGCGGCGCACTCGGCTGCGCCGCAGGCGCCACGGTCCGCGTCTGACCGCTCGGATTGGTAATCGTCACGGTGTTGGTCACGTTGTTGACGACGACCGTATTGTGGACGTTGCGATAGATCACGTTGTTCGGCGGCGGCGGTGCCACGTAGGCCGGCGGCCGCACCCACACCGGAACCGGCCGGTACACCGGCATCGGCAGCACGAAAATTCCCACCGGCGGCGGGGGTGGTGGCAACACCACGAATTCGGGCGGCCGCGACGCAAGAAAAATAATGGGCGGCGGCGGCGGCGGCGCGAACGCGAAGACCGGATCATCGAAAATGAGAACCGGCCGCCGGATATAGACGATTTCGTCCGGCGGCGGTGGCGGCAGGTCGTAAGCCAGCACGGCGAACGACGGCGGCGGCTCCAGCGCGGCGGCGAGAAACGCGAGGCGACGGTGCGCGTCGGCCGCGTGCGGCCCCTGCGGATAACGCCGAAGATAGGACCAGTAGGCGGGTGGAGTGTCGACGACCCGCGTCCGTCGCCAAGTCAGCGCCTCGCGCCGGGCCGCGACCATCGCGCGCACACGTGCGGCCATCGGATCGTCGGGATAGACGGCGAGGAAATCCAAATAGCCTTCCAGCGTGTCGCGATCCAGAGCCGCGGCATAGGCCTCTTGCGCGGATAGATCTCGTATCGGCCGCGATCGGATCGCTCCCGCCTGCTCAGCCGAAACGGCCGGAGCCGGCGCGTCCGGCGTACGCTCGAACAACACGAGCGCGCTCTCAATTTTCGACGCCTGCCACGGCACCTCGGCGGCTTTGGTGCTTTCGTTGGCGCGTAGACGGGCGCGGTCGAAAGCGGCCGCGAGGGGCAGCCCGCCCTCGCGTAGCATCTCAGCCAAGGCCTGGGCGTAGGCGCCGTACGGCCCCGCCGCTTCCGGGCCCACCGTTCCGGGCGCCGCGTTGAAGGCGATCAGCATGCCTGGCTCGGGCTCGACCAGCGCGAGCCCACCGGCGAGAGGTGGCCCGGATTTGGCAAATGGATTCGCCCGCGCAGCATCGACGACCACGACGGCGGCCTTGAGTTTGAGCGCGGCGAGGGGTCGCGTGTAGTCGGAGATCCGCAGCGCCTCGGCGGCGACGTCGGAGTCGCGCGCAATCTTGGCGTCGACCGGGACGAAGTAATTCTCGCCTTCGAGCTGCAGTCCGTAGCCGCTGACATAAATGAACGCGAGGGTGTCTGGTCCAGAATTTCCAGCCTTCTCGAGAAAATCGCGGAAGGCGCGGCGTAGCGAATCCTGGTCGAGGTCGCGTGCGCCGGCGACGTCGAAGCCGGCGGCCTCGAGCGTTTGTGCGATCAAGCCCGCATCGTTGGCCGGCGTCGTCAGCGCCCCCGCCTGATAACTGGCGTTTCCGATGACGAGTGCGATGCGTTTTTCGGCGCGCGCGGGGCTCGCCGCGAAGAAGAGTGCGAACGAGATCAGCGCGAGCAGCGCCGCGAGGACTTTACGCAATTTTGGCATGGCATCCCCCTCCCTTCGCAAGCGTGCACGGTCTCGCGTCGATTGGACCGCGGCGGCGCTGAACGGCATCTGAACAGAAACGGTCGAGACTAAGGCGGCCTTAAGCCGGCCCGGAAATGTGAACGCGTTTCGCGCACTGAAGGTTCCCGGCAAGTGCCCTGACGCGCCGCATGTCCGCGACGCGAGCACGTGCAAAATTCGTCAATGCGCAAAATGGCGGTTCAGTATTACCCGGTCGGCAGCCAGCGACGAGCCGCGGTTGCGCGGCGATCATCTGCGAAGCGAAGCCGATGCCTACTAGCCCTGCGGCCACGCGCGCGGCGGTGGCATCGTCGCAAAGCTGCGGTCGACTCGGAGGAGGAAATTGCCGCCGGCGTGGGCGAGAACGCCGGCAACCGGGCAGGATCGGCGCTAACCCTCCAGTCCGGTCGGCACGTTCTTGTTCTCGCTTGCGAGCTTCATGCCGGCGGCGAGCGCCATGGTCTCCATCAGCGCGGCGAAGTCCTTTTGCAGATATTCGTCCGGGTCGGGCTTGAGCGTGGCGGCGCCGAAATGCGTCTGCAACACCTCGCGCGTCGCCGCCGTCACCGGCATCGGCACGTCCCATTCGCGGCCGAGCGCGAGGCCGAGGTCGAGGTCCTTGCGCAAGAGCTCGGGGGTGAAGGTCGTGGTCCAGTCGAGATTGACCAGCGCCGGCGACTTGTAGCGCGTGAACATCGAGCCCATCACGCCGTTGTTCATGAAGGCGAGGAAGGCATGGCGGGGAACGCCCATCTTGTTGGCAAGCAGCGTGATCTCGATCAGGTTCTCGATCACGACGCCGAGCATGACGTTGTGGGCGATCTTGCAGACGCGTGCGAGCTCGCCCTCGCCCACATAAGAGACGCCCTGCGGCGCGACCACCTCCAGCATCGGCGTGACGGTCTTGCAGGCCACCTCGCTGCCGGAGATGACCGCGGAAAGCCTGCCGGCCTTGATCACCTTGGCATTGCCGGACACCGGTGCCGCGACGTACTCGCTGCCGAGCTGCTTGAGGCGGTCGCGGATCGAAGCGGACTCCTCAACCGAGATGGTCGAGCAGTCGACGAAGATCTTCGGCAGCTTGCCGCCGTGGCCGGTGACGCTGTTCTTGCCGAAATAGACCTCCTCCAGATCCTTGCCGGTCGAGACGATCGAGAACAGGACATCGACATCCTTGAGGTCGAACAGCTTGTCGACGACCTTGCCGCCGAGCTTGGCGAGCGGCTCGGCCTTGGCGCGGGTGCGGTTCCAGATCGAGACGTCGTAGCCGGCCTTGAGCAGGCGCTCGGCCATGGGATAGCCCATGCGGCCCATGCCGATCCACCCGATCTTCGGTTTGCTCTGTGCCATTGCAACTCTCCTTGCTCCGCACGGGTTCGAAGTCGGCGGTGTCTAGCACACCGGCAAAGCGCTTGTCGTCACGGCCGCGCTTCGCGCGCTGCTCAGGATAAGGGCGCCTCCGGCGGCTTGCCGAAGGTCCACTCGGCGACGCGGCGGAACAGCACCAGCGCGGTGCGGCACCAGATCAGCACGATGATGATGCGCATCAGCTGGAATCCGGCGATCATGGTGGAGTCGAGCCCGAGCACCTTGCCGGTGAGCACCATCTCGGCGATGCCGGCAGGCGCCATGGCCAGCACCATGGTCGGCACCGGGTAGCCGGCGAGCCACGCGATCGCCGCGCCGAACAGCGCCATGGATCCGGCCGTGAACAGCACGACCAGGCAGGACGCCCACAGGAGGCCGAACAGGCGGGTGAGGAACTCCGGACGGAACTGCGCGCCTAGCGCGCTGCCGATGACGACCTGCGCCGCGATCAGAAGGAGATCGGGCATGCGGCCCTCGGTGAAGCCGAGGTGGCTCGCGCCCGCCGCGATGAACAGCGGCGCCATCAGCCAAGCATTGGGAGAGCGCGTGCGCGAGAGCAGCGCCGCCGCCACGCCCGAGACCGCGAGCAGCGCGACGATCGGGAGCCACGGCACCACCGGCGTGGCCAGGAACGCGTTGCGCGCGCCGCTCCCTGCGAACGAGACCACCAGGAACGGCGCGAACACGACGATCAGCGCCACCCGCGTCGTTTGCGCCACCATGATCGGCTCGAGCCGCCCGCCGTAATGCGGGGCGATGGTCGTGGTTTCGACCACGCCGCCGGGCACGGTGGCGAAGAACGCCGTGGTGCGATCGATCCCGGTGAGCCGCATATAGATAAGTCCGCCGACCGCGCCGACGATGGTCGAGAGGAAGGCGGCGGCGAGGATCAGCGGCAGCAGCGCCACGAGTTTTGCGACCACCGTCGCAGTGAATTGCAGTCCGGTCGAGGCGCCGACCACGACCGTCCCCGCCGGCCGACCCCAGGGTATGAGCCGCACCGGTAAGCCCGCGAGCGACAACGCCATGATGGTGAGAAGCGCGCCCAGCAGCCACGGCAGCGGCAGGTGCACATAGCGCGCGGCGAACCCACCGGCGACGCCCGCCAATAGCGTCCCCGCCATCGCGAGCGGGACGGCGAAGCGCGTCGGCGTGCGTGGGAGGAGGTTTGCTCGGTTCATGCAGGCGATCGCGGTGGTAACAGCCCCGCCGGCGCAAATCCATCGCCGCTCGCGCGCGGCACGCATGCGCAGGGGTTGTCGCGCCGGGACACAGCCGGCCGCTTGTCTTTGCCCCGGGGATGGGCGACGGTTCGCTGCAACGACAATCCGCGCTTGAGGCGGAGGGGCCGCGACCGGTTCGGCCGGCGCGGCCGAACGCGGGAGGACGACATGCGATCAGGTTGGAAGACGGTGATCGTCGCGCTCGGCGGCGTGCTGTGCGCAACCGCGGCGGCGGCACAGGACTATCCCAGCCGTGCGATCAACATGGTGATTCCATTTCCGCCCGGCGGCAACACCGACCTGATGGCGCGCGCCCTGCAGCCCGAACTGGCCAAGGCGCTGGGGCAGCCGATCGTGATCGTCAACAAGGGCGGCGCCGGCGGCACCATCGGCGACATCGAGGTGGCGAATGCCCGGCCCGACGGCTACACAATCGGGCTCACGCCCAACAATCCGCTCACCGCGCAGCCGCACATCCAGAAGCTGCCCTACGACCTCGCGAGCTTCCGCTACGTCTGCCTCGCCTACGACGTGCCTTACGTGCTGATCGCCTCGCCCAGGGCGCCGTTTGCGACCTTCGCCGAGTTCCTGGCCTTCGCCAAGGCGAAGAACGACAATCTCATCTATGCCTCGCCAGGGCCGGGCACGCAGCCGCATCTCGGGATCCTCGCGGTGCTCAGCGCGATCAAGGCGGAAGGCGTGCACGTGCCGTTCACCGGCGCCGGCCCGATGTCGCAGGCGATGCTCGCGGGCACGGTGATGGCCATGGCGGAGTCGCCGGCGGTCGCCAAGGCCAGCAACCTCAAGGTGCTGGCCGCGCTGGCGAAGACGCGCATCGCGGCGCTACCCGACGTGCCCACCATGGCCGAGCTCGGCTATCCGGCCGAGGCCTTCACCGCCGGCGGCATCGTCGTGCCGGCGAAGACGCCCGACGCCGCGGTCGCGCGGCTGGGCAAGGCCTGCGCCGAGGCGGTCGCCAGCGACGGCTACAAGTCCGCGAGCCAGAAGCTCAACGCCACCGCGCGCTACCTGCCGGAGGCGGAGTTCAAGGCGATGTTCGCGGCCGACTCCGTGCGCAACGCCGAGGCGGTGAAGAAGGCCGGCATCGTGCAGTAGCGGAATCGCGGCGTGAGCGAGCAGACGCCGGTCGCCTCGCCGCGGGGACGGCTCGTCGGCCACGCCGTGCTCGCCGCCATCGGGCTCGTGGCGCTCGCGATTGCGCTTCGGCTCGGGCTGTGGCGGCAGCACTCGCCCGGCGAAGGACTGTTTCCGTTTCTCGCCGCGCTGGCCATGGTGGCGTTCAGCGCCGCCGGGCTCGCGCGCGACACGACCAAGCTCGACTCCGCCCCTGACGGCGCTCCCGCCGAGCGGAGCGGGCTCGTTCGCGTCGCGGCCTATCTCGGCGCGCTCGTATTCTATGCGCTCGCGCTCGAACCGCTCGGCTTCGTCGTCGCGACCGCGATCACCGTCACCTTCATCCTGCGCCGCGCCGAACGCTATCCCTGG
Organism: Xanthobacteraceae bacterium; assembly: GCA_049579765.1. Lineage (GTDB taxonomy): Bacteria > Pseudomonadota > Alphaproteobacteria > Rhizobiales > Xanthobacteraceae > VAZQ01. Next base: position 427 of record JBAUOM010000019.1, on the reverse strand, counting down.
CTCGCGACGCTTGCGCTCACCGCCGGCACGGTCCTCGGCTGCGAGCTGCTGTTCGTGCTCTGGCTCGGCGCCATCCTGCCGACCGGAACGCTGTGGGCGGATCTGTTAGGGTAAGCGGCGATGGATGTCCTCGACGCGATCGCGCTCGGTTTCGCCACCGCGCTGACCTGGCAGAACCTCCTCTACTGTTTCATCGGCGTCTTCATCGGCACGGTGATCGGCGTGCTGCCGGGGCTCGGGCCGGTGCCGACGATCTCGCTGCTGCTGCCGTTCTCCTTCACCATGAACGTCGCCTCCGCCATCATCATGATGGCCGGCATCTTCTACGGCGCTCAGTACGGCGGCTCGATCACCGCGATCCTGGTGCGCATCCCGGGCGAGGCGTCGACCGTGGTCACCTGCCTCGACGGCTATGCCATGGCGCGCC
>JBAUOM010000018.1:0-4037 GCA_049579765.1 Xanthobacteraceae bacterium | reverse complement strand
ATCCCGACCTCACGCCGGTACCCAGGGAGATCCACCGATGAGCCTCACCGTCCGCCGCGTCGTCACCGGGCACGACAAGAACGGCCGCGCGATCGTGTCGATCGACGAGGTCGCCAAGAACGTCGGCCAGAGCCGGCCGGGCGCGCATGCCGCCGTGATCTGGACCAGCGAGGGCTTCCCGGTCGACAACGACGGCGACGCCGATACTTCGACCCGCAAGGTCGGCACCACACTCGCGAACGGCATCGTGTTCCGGGTGGTGAGCTTCGGCCCCGGGGTGGCGCCGCGCAATCACCGCACCGACTCGATCGACTACGCCGTGGTGATCTCGGGCGAGATCGACATGGAGCTCGACGACGGCAAGAGCGTGCATCTCGAGGCCGGCGACGTGCTGGTCCAGCGCGGCACCATCCACAACTGGGTGAACAAGGGCACGGTGCCCTGCGTCATCGCCTTCACGCTCGTCGCCGCCAAGCCCGTCACCGCCGGCGGCAAGGTGCTCAACGCCGTGGGGTGATATCGCAATCCTTCGATCGGCAGCGAGTCGGCGGCAGCCCTCGGTCATTGTGCGCCGGCCCGCCTTCCCTTCACCGGCTCGAAGCTGATCCTGAGGCGATGCCCCGTCGCCCTGGCGAAGCGATCGAGCGTACGGGTCGACGGCCGGCCCTGGCCGCTTTCCAGCCGTGCGATCGTGCTCTGGGTGGTCTGCATGCGTCGTGCAAGTTCCGCCTGGCTCAAACCCGCACGGATGCGCGCCTTGGCCACCGGCGCCGAGGAAATCACCGCCCTCCCAGTGGACGACGGCGCGCCAAGGCATGGCCAAGCTTGGGCGCCAAGGCGCCGGTCCCCACCCTCGCCGGAACAGTCGCGCGAGCATCGCCGGCGATGCCCATGCCGGGCGCCGGCGTCAGGCGCCGAAGATGAACCGGGTCCCGACCGCCGAGTGGATGACCTTGTCGCCCATCGCCTCGCGCGCGAGATCGTAGAACCGGTCCCCGGTGCAATGCGCCGGGATCAGGTAGTCGGGATCGATCTCCTCGAAGGCGTCGATGGTCTGGCGGATGTAATCGTCGCCCAGCGGCGGCACGATGTGGAAGCCGCCGATGACCGCGTGCACCTTGTCGATGCCGGAGACCTCCTGCGCCTGCTTGACCGCGTTGATGACCCCGCGATGGCTGCACGAGGTCAGAACGACGAGGCCTCTATCCTTGACCATGTAGGTGGTTGCGATCTCGTGATCGAAATCGTCCGGGATGTAATCGCCGGTGTTCTTCGCCGGCGGCATTTTTTCCGGGAAGCAGCCGAAGCCGTCGAAGATGCCGACGATCTCCCTGGTCGGCAGCAGCGGCTGCTCGAACGAATTCTGCGCGATCCGGCCGGTGGTGAAGCCGTGGTCGGCGACCACCGCCGGCCCTTCCGCCATCATCAGCGCCAGCTTCGCGTCCATGATCGCCTTGCGGTCGAGCGCGCCGAAATTGCCGCCGGCGTTGCGCCGCAGGCAGAAGCAGTCCTCGCCGCCGACGAACAACGGCAGACTGGGCTTCAGCGCGCGGCCGTGGGCGGAGAGAAAGCCGACCATGCCGCCGAAATGGTCGTAGTGCCCGTGGCTGAGCACGAGCGCATCGAGGCTCGCAGGGTCGATCTTCAGGATCGACAGGTTGTTGAGCAGCACGTCGGCGGTGTAGCCGAAATCAACCAGCACGTTGCGCTCCTCCTCGCCGCGATGCGATTGCGCGTGCATGGACAAACCCCACTCGCCGTTGAGCGCGGCGCGCGGCGGCGCGTCCGGCGTGGTGTTGCCGCCGCTGCGCCGCTCGATGGTAATGCCGTCGCGCTTGTCCGAAGGGATGAACTGGATCACCACGTTGTCGGTGACCATGCGGACCGCGACCCGGTCGACCTCGGGGACCGTGCGGCCGAGCGGACGCGCCTGCGCCGTGCGCGCATTGGCGACCATCGTGCCGATGACGGCGGACACGAAGCCGGCGCCGCCGGCGCAGAGCGGCCCCGCCGTCGCGAGCAGCGACGCTCCCGGACCGCAGTTGCTGGCATTGAAGAGCATCCCGGCCTCCCTGTTGGCTGCGCGGTTCCGCGCCGGTCGTGCAACCGCGCCGGCGGTCCGCTACCCGTCGAGTTCCTTGAAATAGCGGTAGATGCCCCACTGGCTGAACGGGATGCGCCGCTCGGAGGCAAGATATGCGGCAATGCGCGGGCGCTTGGCGACGCGGTCGCGAAGCGCGACCACGCGCGGCACCTTGCGCTCCAACCGTTTCATCCGCTTGGGGAAGGCGTAGCGCAGGCCCTCGACGATCTGGAACAGCGAGAGGTCGGCGTAGGTCAGCTTGCGGCCGAGCAGGTAGGGACCGCCGGTGTTCTCGAGCACGCGCTCGAAATAGCGCAGGAATTTCGGCAGCCGATGGCGCCAGAAATATTTCGTGGCGAGCTTGGCGGCCGCGCGCTGCTCTTCGAAATAGAGATAGCCGGTGATCGGGTGATGGGTGTCGTGGATAAGCGCGACGAGATCGGCGATGGTGAGCTGCAGCTGGTGCACCCACAACCGTCCGGCTTCGTCGCGGGGCGCAAGGGCGAGGCGGCTGCCGAGATAGAGCAGGATGTTGGCAGTCTGGCCGATCACGAGCTTGCCGGCCTTCAGGAACGGCGGCGCGAACGGCGGCCGCGCGATGCGCTGGCCCTCGATGAGCTTCATCATCGCCGGGACGCCGCGCTTGCCGCGGCGCGCCACGTCGACATAGTCGGCACCGGCCTCTTCCAGCGCGAGCCGCACGAACTCGCCGCGGCCCTGGATCGTCGGCCAGTAATAGAGCTCGTAGCGCATCATCGCCGCTCCCGCCGGAGATGCAGGTCGGGCGAAGGCGACGCGCGAACACCGTTTCCGATCCGGAAGTGCGACCGCGTGCGCCGTGCCCATGCGTGAGAAAGGCTGGACCAGCCGATGATAGCCTCATCGCGCCGCGTCCCGCCATCGCTTCAGGGTCGCACCCGACGCGGCCGGTCGAACCATCAGCCGCGCCCTTGCCCGCGCTGCCGCAGGCGATCTCCGAGTGATCTCGCAGCCTATGCCGCCTTGAGCCGCGGGATGATCCGCAGCGCGTTCTCGCGCTCGATCGCCAGGAGGTCGGCGCCGCTGAAGGCGGCGGCGAGCCCCTTCACGTGGTCGAGCCCGGTGCGATAGGGATAGTCGGTGCCGTAGACGATCTGCGAGATCGGCACCAGCTTGGCGAGCGCGCCGATCGTCACCGCGTTCGAGATCTGGGCGGTGTCGTAGTAGAAGCGCTTGAGCTCGCCGTCGACGATTTCGCGCGTGAACTTGTCCTTGTAGGGCGGTGTGCTCACCACCTGGACCTGGAAACGCTCGGCGAACGCGGTGAGCGCGCCGCCGCCGTGCGAGAAGATCCAATTGATGTCCTTGAAGCGCTGCGAGGTGCCGCTCAGCAGCAGGCTCGCGATGGTGCGGGTCGTGTCCGTCCCGAATTCGATCGTCGATTCCGCCACGCCCTGCACCAGATTGCGGCAGCAATTGGGGGTGGTCGGATGGGTGTAGACCGTGGCCTTGCGGCGGTTGAGCTCCTCCCATACCGGCGCGAACTGCGGATAGCCCAGCCACTTGTCGCCGTAGCTCGTCATCACGCCGACGCCGTCGGCCTTGAGCGTGTCGAAGCAATAGGCGATCTCCTTGAGGCTCTCGTCGACGTGCGGCAGCGGCAGCATGGCGAACATGCCGAAGCGGCCGGGATGATCGGCCATCAGCTTCTTGGTGTATTCGTTCGACTCGCGCGCGATGCGGGCGGCGGCGGCGCCGTCGTCGGCGAGGAAATTGACCTGCGGCGTGGTCGGCGAGACCACGGCGGTGGCGATGCCGGCCTTGTCCATGTCGTCGAGCGACTTCTGCGGCGACCAGTTGACGATCGGCGGATTGTCGAGCTTGGCCTTCTTCACCGCGTCGAGCCAGGGCGGCGGCGAGATGTGGTGGTGCACGTCGATGCGCTGCGGCTTGCCCTGCGCCGCGGCCTTGGGGC
>JBAUOM010000017.1:0-22598 GCA_049579765.1 Xanthobacteraceae bacterium | reverse complement strand
GGCGGGCTGCGCGCCGGCCACCACGATCGGCGCGTCTTGCAGGTCCATCAGGATCACGTCGGCGCCGGCCGCCTTGAGCACGCGGACCCCCTCGACGACCCGTTCCTTGAGGCCGTCGGCGCGGCCGCCCCAGGCCACGTCGTTGGTGCCGAGCTGCCACACGACGAGGTCCGGCTGGTGGGCGAGGACGTCGCGCTCGAAGCGGCCGATGCTGCCGCTGATGGTGTCGCCGACACGGCCGCTATTGACCATCTCGACGCGCGCCGCCGGCCGCAGTCTGGCGAGCTCGCGGCGCATGACCTCGGGGTAGGTCGCCGATGGGCTCAGCACCCAGAGTCCGGTGGTGGAGGAGGAGCCGATGGCGACGATCTTGACGGCATCGCCGGCGTTGAGGCGCGCCGTGGTGCGCGGCAGCGGCGCGCCCAAGGCGAGGGTGTGGTTAGCGGCGAGGCAGAATTCGGCCTCCGACAGGCTCGCCGGCGTCTGCGCGAGCGCGCCGCCGGCGCCCACGATCGACAGCCCCACGATCAGCCGCGCCGCCGCCCATGATTCGCGCGACATCCTCCTGGCCATGGCTCGCTGCAGCCGCCCCCCGCTCATGGCGCGTTCGCTCCGACGCCACCGGCTTGCACTTGCGGACACGCGGGTCGCCGACTCGTGTGCAGCCCGGCTCGGCGGCCGTCCCGTAACTCGCTTCCGGTACGATTGTCGGGCTGCAATGCGGCAGAGGTTGGGAATGCCGGCTTCAAGCGGCGGCGTCGGTCTTGGCGGCCTTGGTGGCGTGGATCAGCTGGTCGATCTTGTGGACATGCGCGACGGCCTGGCGGGCGGCGTCGCTGTGGGTGAGCAAGTCGAGCCGCTCGGTCTCATCCTCGGTGAGTTCGGTCATCGCCTGATCGGTATAGCTGTAGCGATTCGGGTCGCGCTGAAGGCGCCGGTTGGTCGCGTGCAGCCAGAGCAGCAGGCGCACGGCGCGGGCATATTTGGAGACGAAATTCCAGACGTACTTCGGATAAAACGACCAGATCGGCTCGATCGGCAGTCCCGGGCGGCGATCCAGCCGGTACTTGCGGCGCAGCAGCCCGCCTTGCAGCGGGTGGGCGTTCTCCAGGGGGACCGAGGAACTGAACAGGAAGACGAAGCTCACGAGGCGCGACATGCTGCAATTGGTGGCGGCGCCGCGACGCAGGATCGTCTCCATGTGCTCGGGCGTGTAAAACGTGTCCCAGGCCGAACGATAGACCTGCTCCCACTTCTCCTTGCTCATCTGGGGATGGTTCGAGACCGCGTGCTCGCCGTCGTAGAGGTTCATGTCCGAGTGCATCCACTCGCCCTTCTGCCACAGCACCTTGTGGTCCTCCGAGCCGGGCAGTGGGGTGAGGATGAAAAATTCGAGGATGTCGAGCGGCAGCTCCTTCTGGATGATGGCGATGTCCTCGCGGATCGATGCGGGCGTGTCGAAGGGAAAACCGAGGATGTAGCCGGCCGTGGTGATTGCGCCCGCCTTCTTCCAGGCGAGCAGCATCGTGCGGTATTCCGTGATCTTGTTCTGGCGCTTCTTGGCCGCGAGCAGATTGGCGGCATTGATGCTCTCGAGGCCGACCAGCACGCGATTCGTGCCGGCGCGCGCGGCCTTCTCGATGAAGTTCGGTATCTTGTGGCAGAGCATGTCGACCTGGATCATCAGCCGGATGTACATGTTCTCGCGCTCGCGCAGCGCGATGATCCGGTCGAAGATCGCCTCCCAGTCCTTGTTGCGGGCGAGATTGTCGTCGGTGATGAAGAAATGCCGGATGCCCTGCGCGTAGTGCTCGCGAATCGTGCGCTCGACGTCGTCCGCCGACCGCCGCCGCGATTTCCGGCCCTGGACGTTGATGATGGTGCAGAACGAGCATTGAAACGGGCAGCCGCGGCCGGCGTCGAAGCTTGCCAGCGCCTGGAAGGTCTTTTTCAAATGATCGAGCGGGAGAATCGGGGTCGGCTCGGATTCGAGCGAGGGCAGGTCCTTCAGATAATTGTAGATCGGTTGCAGCGTCCCGTCGGCGGCGTGCTGAAGGACGAGGTCCATCCGGCCTTCGAGCTCGCCGGCGAACATGCTCACCCCCATGTCGAGGGTCTTCTTGAGGTCGGCCTGCAGGTCGGGGAGCATGGCGAGGCAGCCGGAGACGTGGAAGCCGCCGATCATCACCGGCACGCCTTCAGCCCGGAACGGACGGGCGATGTCGAGGGCGCGGGGATACTGATTCGACTGCACGCCCACGATCCCGACCAGGCCGAACCCGTCGTGGCGGCGATAGCGCGCGAGCAACTGCTTGATATCGACGCGCGTGTGGATCTCGTCGATCACCGTGATGTCGATGGCGGTGTCCGGTCCGAGCACCCCGCGCTGCGCCGAGTCGCGCCCCAGGCTGTAGAGGACCGCGAGCGTGTTCGACGGCACGAACGCGCGCATCCATTGAATGACGTAGCCATCGTCGTCGTAATGCGACGGCTTGATCAGGACTAGCTGAAAGCGTCGCCTGGGCCGCGTCGATGCACCCGCCATGCTGATTCCCGCCCCCTCCCATCCAACCGTTGGGAGATACCGTATTTCATCGCAACTGTAGCATGGCGGCGCGGGCTGAAAAAAGGCCGGACTTGGCGGCAAATCAACGTACAAAGTTCCGGCGTCGGATATCCGCAAACGACAAGCGGAGGCCCGAGGCCCCCGCCGATGCCGCTCCAGCTCTCACTAGGTCGTCGGCCGGATCGCGCCCGACGACGCCTCCATATCACGTGCGCGGGTTGGCCTCCACGACCTGCGAGAGCGGTGGTTTGGCTGGTTTACGCGCCGTCGCCGTGGCCCTATGCGCGGGAGCCGCCGGAGCCCGCGCGATCGCCTGGCTGCTGTCGTCCGGCATGTATTTGCGGCCGCCGTTGAGCTTCCGCAGCTGATTGACCCAATCCTCGGGGTAAAGCAGGTGGTTTCCGGGAACATGCAAGCCCATGTGCATCGCGACGGTCTGGATGAAAGCCACGCAGTTCCAGGTGGCCGCGTTCCACACCACCGAGGCCGCTTCCAAGCGCTTGATATACGCGAACACCTCTTTGGCCTGCGCCTCGGTCATGTAGACGCGGTAGCTCGCGGTCAGATACTGCTCGTCGAGGTCGCCGTAGCTTTTGCCGGTCTCGGCCGGGACCGGTATAACGTGGCCGATGATGTACGGGATGACGCTCTCGGTCGCCGGATGGACCCCCGCGACTTCAACCGCTCGCTGATCGGCGCGTCCATACCATACGAAGGCATGTCCGTAGCTGGCGGCGGTCCGCGCCCGAAAATCGACGTAGTAGATCGCCCGGCCTGCGGTCTGCTGCTTGGCGGTCTCCGTTGTGTCCTGCGCGCCGGCCGGCTGAACTTGCAGCCCCGCGGAGATCGCGGCCGCGCAAAGGCCCACGATGAGGGCAAGTCTGCGCGTTTTGGTCCGAGGCTCTTGCATTGCTTGCTCCCCTGAGCTCGATCCGCTTCCACGCCCGATGAAGCGGTCAGCGCCATTGCAGCGCCCGACACGAAGTCCGAGGGGTGCTCATCGTGCCTCTGCTCCTTGCTCATCAAGCGAGCAGCGGACGCGAGCACCCCTTGGTTTGCTACATCAGCCCTTGGTCACGACCGGCTGCGGATACTTGCCCAGCGGGGCCTTGCCGACCGGGAACTTTCCGATCGGGGCCTTGCCGACCGGCGCCACCGGCGGAGGCGGCTCCTTACGCGGCAGGTCGGCTGCGGCGGCTGCGCTCAGCATGGCCAAGGATGCAGCCGTTACGGTTAGAATCTTCAGCATGACTAATCCCCTTCGTGTTTGGACAGCATCGCCTTGCGACAACCCCGGACGGGGTAACCGAGAGGGACGCCCCCCTGTCTTCGCACCATCACTTAGCCAGAGCGGTTTCCACCGCTGCACGATTTAACGATGCTCTAACCGCCTCCATGACTCAATCGAAAAGCGCTTGAATCACCGGCGCCGCTGGTCATTTCCGGGCCACTGTTGCACAAATATCACCCGCGCGGCGCGCGCGCCCATTTCCGGCAACGAACTTGCCCGAATTTCTCGCCCTCGCCGGCGATTTTGTGGCCGTCCGATGGCGCAAGCGACGAACTTCGACCATGGCGATTCCCTGATTTTCGAGTCGCCTGCGTTCAATGCTTGCGTTCGGGTCGAGTCCCGGAATGCTCGAGTCCAAGGCGTGAGCGGCAACGATCTCGCGCGGTTCCGCGATATCGTGCATCAGGTGCTTCTGTGGCCGGCCGAGTACAAGACCGGCAACATCATCTACCCCTACCAGGACGCGAAGAATGAAGTAGGATCGCGGCTACGGCAGATCGACCGACGTCGTCGAACGCGCGCCGCCCGGCCATCGCTCGTGCGTGAGCGGAACGGTGAGCTTGGCGTCCAATCCATCCGGCCCGAAGGTCTGCCGCACCTGGCCGTTGAGCTGGCGTTCGATCACCATGTTGATCAGGCGGGAACCGAAGCCCGGGCGCCGGTTGCGTTTGGGCGCCGGTCCACGACTTTCCTTCCAATCGAGCACCAAGGTGAGGCCCTGCTGCGTGCGCGTTACCGACCAGGTCAAATCGACGTGGCCGGCGGGCTCGCAGAGGCTGCCATGTTTGCTGGCGTTGGTGGCGAGCTCGTGCACCGCCATGCTCAGGCCGAAGGTCGGGTCGGGCTCGAGGAAGACATTGGGCCCGTTGAACGAGATGCGATCGAGGAATGGAGCAAGCAGCGTGTTGAGAAGCTCGGTGAGCGATGTGGATTTCCAGCCGCCTTCGGTGATGAGGCGATGGGCATTGGCCAGTGCCAGTACCCGTGCCTCGTATTTCGCGACCAGCTCGGCGACGGTGCGCGAATTCTTGGCGGTTTGCGAGAACAAGGCGAGCAGCTGGGAAAAAAGGTTGCCCGAGCGGTGACGCAGCTCGCGGATCATGAGTTCGTGGCGTTGATCCAACTGCCGGCGCTGGATAGCTCCCGCAACCACGTTCGCGACCGCCGCGAGAAACGAGACATCATAGTCGTTGAACTTGTGCCGCCTGCCGGTATGCGCGCCGAGCACGCCATAGGCGCGGCCGTCCCGGCCCGCGATCGGTGTCGCGAGCCCGCTGACCACGCCGTGCTCGTGCAGCAAAGGCGACCCGGAGAACCGCGTCTCGGACGCGAGCTCCTCGACGATGACCGGCCGGCCGGATGCCAGTGCGTAGCCCGACTGCGTATCGCGACCGGTGGAGACGTGGGCGGACCCGACCACCCCCGCGCGCCAGCCGATGCCGGCGCGGAGCAGAAGCTCGGCGTCGCCCGGAAGCAATTCGAGAATTGTGACCAGTTCGACGTCGAGGATCTCTCCGACCGTACGCACCACCTCGTTGAAGAATTTCTGCAAGTCGGTCTCAGTCAGAGCCCGCTCGCCGAGCCGCGCCAAGGTTTCCTGCTGCCGGGCGCGAATGCGAACCTCGCGATTGACCCGATGGCGCTCGGTCACGTCCCGGCACATGCCCAGGACTTGCACCGCGGCTCCCTCCTGCACGATGGCGGTGACCAGCGCTTCGAACCAGCGCTCCTCGCGCTCAGATCGTCCGGGAAGCCGGTACTCCAGGCGGCAGGGCTCGCGCGTCTGCAGGGTCCTGTGGATCGCCGCGAGGACTCCTGCCGTGTCCTGCGGCGGTAAGTCTTGCGGAACGATCGACAGCGAGCCGTCGCAACTGTCCTCCGGACGGCCGTGGAAGTCTTCGAGCTTCGTCGACCACGTCATCCGGCTAGATCGGAGGTCCCATGACCATAGCCCCACTTGGCCGGCGTCGAGCGCTGCCCGAAAGGACTCGAGCTCCGGACGAGGGTCGGGTGCCCGCCCGGAGGCCCGAGCATTCCCGTTCTCGCCGCCGGGTTCGGTCTCAGCCACCTTTCACACCACCGTATCGTTCACACCACCGTGCAACGATTCCAAGTGCGTTTGCACCGGAGGTTCCGACGGCCGAGCCAGGTGAACAAGGTGTTCTCGCCAATGCAGAGACTGGGCATGCGATTCTTCCTCCCGGTCGGTCCGATTCAAGCTTGTGCCCATCCCTCGCGCTTGGCTCCGGCCCGCGACGCTGGGGTTCGAAAGCCACAGGCTGAGGGAGCGTAGGTCACAAGATTAAGGCAGTGGACCCGACTCACTTGGCCGCTGTCCCGGCGGGTTGGTTCAAAAGCGAGGACCGAGCGAATGGGCGCCGGCATTGCGCCGCCCTTCCGATACGTCGCAATAATGACGAAGAAGAGCGTCCGTTGTTCCGTTCAACGTCATTATTGGACCGCTTTACCTGGCCGCGATTGCGCCGATGCAGCGATGGCGGGCCGCCGGGGGCGTCCCGCGTCGCACATACGGCTGGCGCTTTCATGTTGCGGCCGCTCTCCCCCCGGCCGCCGGTGGGCGAGGCGATCGATGCGTTTGCTGCTGCGGCGAGCCGTGGCTGGCGCTGTTCGGCGGGAGCGGGGGAGCGTCAGGAGACGCAGCGCCCCGGAATCTGCGCCAGCGGCGATTGTCCGATCGCGCTGACCATCGGCTCGCATCCGTCGAGCAGACGCGGCTTGGGGGTCGGCGCCAGTGGAGCCTTCATCTCGATCGGCCCGTTCACCGCGTTGCGGCTGTTCGCAGGGATGACCGGGATACGGTCGCCTTTGAGCGTGCGGTTCACCATCGACACGCTCCGAGCGAGACTGACCGAAGGCGCCGCTGTGGTGGCCGAAACTTCAAGCCCGATGAGGAAGGATGCTATGGCGAACGCCGCGCCACAGCAGCCGACGAAGTACCGAGAATAACGCCGCATGGGGGTGCTCCCACGATCCCTGTCCCCATTAGTCGCGGTAACCCCACGTGAGGTTCACCCCTGCTGGCGCAATTTTGCGAAGCTGGCCGGTCCATCGTCGCCGGGAGCCAACCGATTGAGGGATCAAGCGCTTTCCATTGGTCGTGACAATGGGAGGAGGCCGCCCCCGCCAGGGAGGGCAGGCGGATGCTGGCGGGGGTGAGCTTACTGGGCGGCCGGCGCGGGCGTTGCCAATTCAGCCCGCCACGTCCCGGCTCGGGATTGGTTTGCGTTGTGCGGCCTCAGGAACCAACCGGGGCGAGATGCATTGTCATGGCAGCCGGCCGCCCATTTCCCCCTCCCCGTGCTCGGCCGGCAATCTCGGGCGTAGCCGACAAGTGTCGGCTACGCCCCTGTCTTTTGGCGGGCGAGAGTGCCAAGCAGGGCTGCGGCATCGGAACTTTCGGGTCACACCCCGGGTTCTCCCGCTATCTCGCAACAACCCCATGGGCACTCGCAACAACCCCATGGGCAGGAGCAAAGGCAGTCAACTGGGATCGGAAGGCAGTTGGAAAGAGTTCAAGGGCAAGGTGCAGCAGAAGTGGGGAAGCTCAGCGAGGACGACCTCGACGTGATCGAAGGCAAGCGGACCGAGCTCGCGGGTCGGCTTCAGCAGCGCTATGGCGTCGCTGAGGACGCGGCCGAGCGCCAAATCCATACGTGGCTCGGCAGCGTGAATTGAGGGCGGCAAACATCCCGCCGCGGACAGATTGTCGCAGGAGCGCGGGGTGCAAGGCGTTCGTCGGGTAAAGGTGACTTGCAACGTTGGCCCCCCATGCTGCTCAATTTGGCGCGCCCGGGGGCGGTCGCGTTGCTGCCGTTTCGGATGAGGCCCCTCATGTTTCGTCGATCCAGATATTCGCGCGTCTTTTCCGCCGATGTCGGGGAGATCGAGCGCCGCTTGCGCGGGCTCGAGCAACGCCTGGAGCGGCTCGGTGATCGTACCTCCGCGAGCGCGGCGCAGGCGGCCGACCGCGTCGGAGAAAGCATCGCTTCGGCTCTGACCAGCATCGCCGAGCGGTTTCGTGGCGGCGCCGGCTCCGTCGGCGACGAGGCCGTGAGGATCGGCCACGAGGCGGCCGATCTGGGCAACGAAGCGTTGCGCCGCATCTCCCGTGAAGTGGAACGGCGGCCGCTGATCGTGCTCGCGGTCGCGGTCGGAGTGGGGATCCTCGTTGGATTGGCGAGCCAGCGCCGCGGACGCGGTTGAAGCTCGCGCGGTAGCCCCGGCTCAGGCAGTGACGCGCCGTTCGCGACGCTTGGCGGTGCGCTCGAAGAACAGAGCTTGGCTTGCAACGGCTGACACCGTCGCCGGCTGGAACGGTTTGGCGATCAAGAACGCCGGCTCCGGGCGCTCACCGGTGAGAAAGCGTTCCGGATAAGCGGTGATGAAGATCACCGGGGCCTCGAACGACGCCAGCAACTCGTTGACCGCCTCGAGTCCCGAGCTGCCGTCGGCAAGCTGGATGTCCGCGAGGATCAGTCCGGGGCGCTTGGCTTTGGTCAGGGCCAAGGCCTCGGCGTGGGTGCGGGCGACCCCGAGCACCCGGTGGCCCAATCCTTCTACCAGGGTCTCCAGCTCCATGGCGATGAACGTGTCGTCCTCGATGATCAGGACATCGGTCGCGATCTCGGCCGCCAGCTCGCGGCCGGACTCCTCTACCAACCCACGCAACTTCATCACGTCGATGTCGAGCACGCGCGCGGCATCCGGCTCTGAAAATCCTTCGAGCGCGACCAGGAGAAAGGCCTGGCGGGGCAGGGGCGTAATATTGGCGAGCTTTTGCTCCCCGGGCAGAGCGGTCTCGGGCGCTCCGGTGGCGCCATTAATGGAAAGCGAGTTCCAGATCTTCGTGAAGAGACGATAGAGGGCAACCCGCGGGCTAGTCGCCTCATCGATCATGGCCCGATCCGCGATCAATGCTTCCAACGTGGCGGCGACATAGGCGTCTCCCGACGCTTGGTTTCCGGTCAGGGCTCGCGCGTAACGCCGCAAGAAAGGAAGGTATTGAGCTACCGCTGAGGAATTGGGCACGCGACCCTCCCGTTTAGGTCCGGCGATATTACCAAGCGTAAAATGACCCAGGGTGAAAAAAGTTCCATTGCGCGGAACGAAGGGATTGCGAAGCCGTTATGCTTGGACGAGCACAGAGGGACCCGGGCCGAGGAAGTGCGCCGGGAACAGAGATGAACCACCAGAAGGCAGTTCGTCCGGGATCGGCGGCGCGCAGGCCGGCCCGGTCGGAGCCCCCGCCAGGACAGCCAAGGCCAGAGGCGACAATGCAGACCCACCCCCCGATGCCCAAAGCAGGTGGACGCCTGAGCCGCGAAGACCAGCGAAGACTCGGGGATATCCTGCAAAGGGTTTACGACGACGTCATCCGCCAAGGCGTCCCTGATCGGTTCCGCAATCTCCTGGAGGAGATCGAGGGAGAGAGAGCGGACGAAAACAGGGTCGCCGCGCCTCAGCAAGCAGACGGGGGGCATGATCCCGAGCCCGACCGCCTGGTCGAGGCCAAGACTTTCCCCCACGACAAGGGATCAAGCTCATGACGATGCGACCATCCGTGCGAGACGCGATGCTCGCCGCAGTTCCGAGCTTGCGCGCATTCGCCATCTCTCTTTGCGGCAATGTGGATCGTGCCGACGATCTGGTGCAGGAGACGTTGCTCCGCGCCATGGCAAATATCGACTCTTTTCAACCCGGGACGAATATGTCGGCGTGGCTGTTCACCATTCTCCGCAACTTGTTCCGTTCCGAATACCGCAAGCGACGGCGCGAGGTGGAAGACACCGACGGAAGCTACGCCGAGAGCCTGAAGTCACATCCCGAGCAGCACAGCCGCGTGGAGTTTCAGGAATTTCGTGCCGCGCTCGGCAAGCTGCCGCCGGACCAACGCGAAGCGCTCATCCTGGTGGGCGCATCGGGCTTCTCCTACGAGGAGGCGGCCTCGATCTGCGAGTGCGCGGTGGGAACGATCAAGAGCAGGGTCAATCGCGCTCGTACGCGGCTGGCGGAATTGCTTTCGATCGACGGCGCCGACGACTTCGGGCCGGATCACACCACGCGGGCGATCCTGTCGGCAGGCGGGCGCGGTTGACCACCCGGTTGGCGGCGCCGCACGCCTGAAGCTTGCCGCTTTCCGCCGGGGCGTGTTGGCGGGTGCGCCGCCTGAGGCATTGGGGTGCTTCGACGCCGCTTAGGGGGCGGGCGTGCCGGCGATCTCCGGCGGCAGCGGGGCGAGTTAACGCAGGCCGATTCCAGCCCTCAGCCGATGTGGCGTCCCTCAGCCGATGCGGCGCTCGCCCGTTCGCCGAGGCGGCGCGGCTGACGCTTCTCGGCGCGGAGACGACAAGGCTCTCGCATTGGGTGCCGGAGATGTTCCAATATGGATGCCGGGCCGCAAGCGTTCCGCGTGTTTTGCCATTGCACGGATGAGATCACCATGAGCGTAGACACAGAGGTCGCCACGCTGAGCGCGGCGTTCGACGACTACCCGCACACGCTGCCGCTCAAGCGCGGGGAGGTCGGATCCCCGCGGCTCGCGCTGACCTTTTCCGATATCCGGCCGGCGAATCGCTTCTTCAAGCCGATGGTGCGCGAACTCAAATTCGACGTCAGCGAGATGGCGATCGCGACCTATGTGCAGGCCAAGGCCTATGGCAAGCCGCTGGTTTTGGTCCCGGCGACCATGATGGGGCGGTTCCAGCATGGGACCATTCTGTGCAACGCGGCGCGTCCGCTTGGCCCCGCCGACCTTGCCGGCAAGCGCGTCGGCGTCCGCGCCTACAGCCAAACCACGGCGGTATGGGTGCGCGGCATCCTGCAGAACGATTACGGCGTCGACCTCGATCGGGTGCGCTGGGTGACCTTCGAGGACGGTCATGTCGCCGAATACCACGAGCCCGCCGGCGTCGAACGGGCGGGAGACGGCAAGAACCTGCTCAAGATGCTGCGCGAGGGCGAACTCGACGCCGCGATTTACGGTGCCGACCTTCCGAGTGACCCTGCGCTGCAGAGCGTGATTGCGGAGCCGGAGACCGCGGCGCAAAGATGGTACGCGCAGCACAAAATCGTTCCGATCAACCACATGGTCGTTGTGAAGCAGCAGCTCGCGAGTTCGCATCCGGACGTGGTGAGGGAAATCTACCGTCTGCTGCTCGCTGCCAAGGCCGCGGCCGGGCTACCCAAGGTGGGCGAGATCGACTTTCTCCCATTCGGCGTCGAGGCATGTCGACCCGCCCTGCAGACCCTCATCAATTACGCCTGGCAGCAAAGCCTGATCCCGCGAAAAATCGCGGTCGACGAGCTGTTCGACGAAACCACGCGCGCTCTCTCGCGTTAATTTGGTCAGAACATTCTACACCACTTTACCGTTTCATCCCGACGCAGTGATCCGGAAGACCGGCAACGTTGTGGCTTTAGATTCGTTTACCGAATCAATGCAGGATTGCGCCGCGTCTCGTGCGCCTGCGGTGCCGACAAGTTGATCGACTTTGCGCGCGCGTCGCGCTTACTGTGGAGAGCAAAGGAAGTCGGGAGCCGCTTGGCGGCGAGGTCCACGCAACGATCGGGAGACTGTTTCTTGCTGAAATTCGCGGGGGCGGCGGCCCCTGATTCCGTTGGTGACATCTTGCGCGCCGCGCTGGCGCCCGGTGTCGCCTTGAGCTTGCTCGCCTGCTTGGCGGGCTCTGCAGATGCCGCGTCGCGCCGGTCCTTTTTCTACGGTCCGTACGGCTGGTCCGGTTACTACGGCTATCCGAGGGACGTCCCCGCGCGCAGGGCGCGGGTCGCGCCGACCCGACGGGAAAGAGCCGAGCCGAAGAAGGATAAGGAAGCGAGCTTCGGCGAGTTGCCCAAGGGCCCCCTGCAGATCGTCGTGTCGATCGACGACCAGACCGTGACCCTGTTCAGCAACGGCGTGCGGGTCGCACGGGGTCCGGTCTCCACCGGCGTGCCCGGCCACCCGACTCCCACGGGCGTCTTCAGCATCATCGAGAAGGACCGTTATCATCGCTCGAACCTCTATAGCGCCGCGCCGATGCCGTACATGCAGCGCATCACCTGGTCGGGGGTCGCGTTGCACGAAGGCGTGCTGCCGGGCCATCCGGCCTCGCATGGCTGCATTCGCATGTCGGGCGATTTTGCTCAGAAGCTGTGGCCTATCACAAGGCTGGGCGCGCGCGTGATCGTCGCGCGCCGCAATCTGGCGCCGGTCGACTTTGAGCACCAAAAGCTATTCGTGCCGAAGCCCAAGCCGGAAGAGCCGCAGGTGGCCGCGAATGCAGCGACGGACGGGCGCAGCCCCGAGGGGTCGATCATTGTGGCACAAGCGGCGACGGGGGATGCCGCGAGCGACGCACCCAGGACGCTGCCGGATACTTCCGCGGGTACGAGCACGGACCGCGACGCCGACGGCGGCGCAAATACGCCGGCCGGGACGGCGAATGCGGTCGGTGTCGGCGACGCGAGCACCCGGGTGCAGCGCCCTGACAGGCCCGAACCAAAGCTTGAGACCACCGATAAAGAGACGACGTCGCAGGCGGCAGATGCCGAGCGGCTGCAGCCGGCCGCGGAGCCCGGCGACAGCGATGCGGGCAAGCCTGCGCCGACGATCGATCCCCCCAAGCCTCTCGTGCCGAGGCTGAGGGCGGTCGATCAGCCGGTCAAGCGCCGCGGTCAGGTCGCGGTGTTCGTCAGCCGCAAGGAAATGAAGATTTTCGTCCGGCAAGGCTTCGTGCCGCTGTTCGACATGCCGGTCGTGATCGACGAGCCTGATCGGCCGCTCGGCACCCATGTCTTCACCGCCATGGCGTCGACCGACGGCGGTGCCGGCATGCGCTGGAATCTCATGACCGTCCCGGACGACGATCCTTCGCCGCTACCGGAGCCGAGGGACGCCCGGAGGAAATCCAGGGAGGCGGCCAAGTCCGTGGTTCATCTCAAGGCTCCCTCGACCGCGGCGCAGGCCCTCGATCGCATCCAGATGCCGAAGGAGGCGGTCGACCGTATCAGCGAACTCCTGATTCCCGGCTCGTCGCTCGTCATTTCCGACGAAGGCCTCGGCCGCGAAACCGGCCGCTACACCGAGTTCATCGTCCTTACGCGCTAGCCATCGCTCCGCCGGTGGTGCAGCGGAGCCCGGGAATAGCGGTGAAGTGACGGCCGCGCCGCCCGGGCGCGCGCGTCAAACGACATGATCGGGTGCGAGACCGCAGGCCGTTTCCTCGCTGGTTTCGATCTGCAGGGTCGTGTGTCCGATCCCGAAGCGGTGCCTTAGCTCGCTCGCTGCCAACATCAGGAATTCGTCGCCGGGAGGGCCGCCGGGAAAGACGAGATGCGCCGTCAGGGCGGTCTCGGTCGTACTCATCGGCCAGATATGCAGATCGTGGACTGCGGTAACACCGTTGCGCGACTCGAGGTATAGCCGCACCGCGTGCGGATCGATCGCGGCGGGGACGGCGCTCACCGACATCGCCAACGAGTCGCGCAGCAGGCTCCAGGTCCCCCACACGATCAGGCCGACGACGATGAGGCTGGTGAGCGGATCGAGCCGGAGCCAGCCGGTGTAAAGTATGACCGCGGCGGCCCCGACTACGCCCGCCGACACGGCGGCGTCGGCGACCATGTGCAGGAAAGCGCCGCGGATGTTGAGGTCGGACTTGCGCCCGGCCGCGAACAGCCACGCGGTCGCGCCATTGACGACGATGCCGACGGCCGCAACGATCATTACCGTGCCGCTTGCCACCGGTTCGGGATGGAGCAGCCGCAGGATCGCCTCCCAGGCGATCGCGCCGACCGCCACCAGCAAGAGCACGGCGTTGAACAGCGCCGCCACGATCGAAGAGGCGCCTAGGCCATACGTGAAACGCGGCGACGGGGGCCGTCTGGTCAGGACGCTGGCGACCCAGGCGATGACCAGGCCCAGAACGTCCGAGAAGTTGTGACCGGCGTCCGCGACCAATGCCATCGAATTTGCGAGCAAGCCGTAGACAAACTCGACGGCCACGAAGATCAGGTTCAAGGCGATCCCGACGGCAAAGGCCGTGCCGAAGCTTGCCGGCGCGTCAACGTGGCCGCGGCCGCCGTGGGCGCCGCCGGAATGGTCGTGGCCGCGATGCGCGCTCATGGCTGGTACGACAGGCGGGCGGGGGCTCGGACGAGTTCGATTCTTGCCGACATCACGGCATTTTTCACCCGAAGCGTTGCCGCGCCCGCGCGCGGGCCTTGATCGCTTCGGTTGCGCGGTCGCGCGGCGGGCGCGTGGCCTCGAGCGATGTCAGGAGCCGGCGGGCGGCGTCGGAAACCTCTTCGACCGCGCGGCTGTACGCCGCCTCGTTGGCCCGCGATGGTGCTGTGAACCCGCTCAGCTTGCGCACAAACTGCAGCGCTGAGGCGTGGATTTCATCCTCGGTGGCGGGCGGCTCGAAATTGAACAGCGTGCGGATATTCCGGCACATCGATCGCTCCTCTGCGATGCGCTGCGGTCGCCGTGTCCCCGGGCAGCTCGGCGGTTGGCGGCTTTGCGTGACTTTTCACGAGCGCGAATATAAGCGAAAGCTTGTTCGATGCCATCCAGTCCCCAGCAAACGATATCGCCTTCCGATGCGGTATCCGTCATGGTTAGCGTCGATGACGCTGTCCGCGTCTCCGCTTTGCTGCAGGCGCCGCCGCACACGCGGGCCTGCTTGGTACTGGCGCATGGCGCCGGAGCCGGCATGGCCCATCCATTCATGGCGTCGGTCGCCACGGAACTCGCGCAACGCGGCATCGCGACCTTGCGCTACCAGTTCCCCTACATGGAGCAGGGCGGCAAGCGGCCGGATCCGCCCAAGCTAGCCCAGGCCACTGTCCGTGCCGCCGTGGCCATGGCCACGCGCCTGCTGCCGCGGCTTCCCCTCGTCGCCGGAGGCAAGTCGTTCGGCGGCCGAATGACATCCCAAGCCCAGGCCGCCCAACCCCTCCCGGCCGTCCGCGGGCTGGTATTCCTCGGGTTCCCGCTGCATCCGGCCGGGCGGCCCTCCCGCGAGCGTGGCAAGCACCTGTTCGACGTCGGGGTGCCCATGCTGTTCCTGCAGGGAACCCGTGACGCGCTTGCGCGGCTCGAGGAGCTTGAGCCGCTGTGCCGGGAGCTCGGGGGGCGCGCCGTGCTGATGCCCTTCCGGGACGCCGATCACTCCTTTCGAGTGCCGGCCCGCAGCGGCCGCAACGATCTGCAGGTGCGCAGCGAGATGCTGGATGCGCTCGCCGGCTGGGTCGACCGGCTGATCGGCGGAAGCGGCTAGTGTCCCGAGTCCGAAGTTCGCATCATTGTGCGGCACCCTCGTTTGCGAACTTCGGAATCGAGGGACACTAGCAACTTATTGATCTAGCGTGGCTTTGGTTCAGAAGTCCGCATTTCGGATTCGCCGCAAGAATGATGCGGACTTCTGAACCGCCACACTAGGCGCCGGAACGCATCCGGCAGATTGATTGCGGCGGGGTCGCGGACTATCATTTTCGCAAGGGCGCTGTAGGATTGACGCCAATGAAGGCCTACGCCCTGTCCCCGGACACAACGCTGCTGCCGCCGACCAGGCCGTCCAGGTGGCGGTGGTTCATGGATCGGCATCTTCCGGCCATCGTGATCTACTTGATGGTCGCGACGCTGGTGGCCGTCGTGCTCTTTCCCTACGTGGCGGTTACGGTCCCGAGCGGTCACGTCGGAGTGCTCTGGAAGCGCTTCGGCGGCGGCACGGTGCTCGATCCGCGCCAGCTTAGGGACGAAGGTCTGCACCTCATTTTGCCGTGGAACAGGCTGTTCATCTACGACCTGAGGCTGCAATCCATAACGCAGACCTACAATACGATTTCCAGCGACGGAGTGAGCCTGAACGCGACGATGAATGTCCGCTTTCGGCTGCAGCGCGACGCCATCCCGGTGCTTCACCAGGCGGTTGGGCCGAATTACATCGACTTGCTCGTGCGTCCCGGAATCGGCAGCTTGGCGCGCGAGGTCATGGCGCAATACACCGCGGAGCAGGTCTATTCGACGGCGCGCCAGGAGATTCAGGACAAGATACGCAGCCTGGTGGAGGACAGGCTCAGCGAAAAAATGATGGAGCGCGAGGGCGAGGAGCAGTATCGCGTCTCCATGTCGGACACGGTCGTGCTCTACGATACGTTGGTGTACGGCATCGAGTTGCCGGCGCTCGTTGTGAACGCCATCAATCGCAAGACCGAGCAGTACTACATTGCCGAGGAGTACAAATTCCGTGTCGAGCGCGAAAAGCGCGAGTCGGAACGCAAGAAGATCGAGGCCGAAGGCATCCACGAGTTCCAGCGCATCGTCAGCCAAGGCATCTCGGAGTCCTACCTCGCGTGGCGGGGCATAGAGGCGACGCTCCAGCTTGCGCAATCCCCCAATTCAAAGGTCGTCATCATCGGCAACAGCAAGGACGGTTTGCCGGTGATCCTCGGTGGCGCGAGCGCGCTACCGCCGCCGAAGGCGGGAAGTCCCGACGGCGGTAACGGCACCACGCCCGGTGGAGCGAAGCCGGCGCCCGGGGCTGCGGCTCCGTCGGCGAATGCGCCCACCGCCGACGCGGCCACGCCGGCGAGCAATACGGAGAAAATGCCAGCCGCTCCTTCCGACTCGCCATCGGCCGCCGCGTTGCAACGTTGAGGTGGTGAGCGCTCTCAACTGTCATCGCCGCGCGACGATAACGGCCCGCTGCTATCGGCCACTGCCAGCGATGCACGCCGCGCCAGCGCACGATATCGGCGCCGCAATTGCGCGGCCTTAGGAGCCGATCTGCCGCCGCCACCAGGAAATTGCGCGTCGCGGGCCACAGCAGGTGCCGATTGTTGCTGTAACCGGCGCGATGGGCGGTATGCGGCAGGATCGCGAACTGGCGCTCGCCGTTCGGCAACTGCCGGAAGAAGTCGATGAGGTCTTCGCTAGCAGCCTTGAGGTCCGCGACGCCGGTGGCGATCTCGGAGTTGTTGAGCGCGACGTCGCCCCTCTTGGCTGGGTATTCGGCACTCCAGATCTGGCGCTCGTCCGCTTGCTCTAGCCCCGCGCCGGGTGGTCTGCCCGTGCGCTACGGCGGCGAGCCCGGTGGCAAGTCCCGCGCCCCGACGGCAAGACCGGTCTCCCTCAGGACGGGGCGGGCAGGTGGCGCGCCGGCCTAGCCCGCGGCGAGCGGGACGTGCGGGAGGGCGAGGCCTCGCACCGCCGCGCGAGTTTTGCTACTCGTGGCCCCGCTTATCGGTCCGGAATGCCGCTCGGAGGAGCTATCGCAACGTCGGCATTGGAAATCGGGCGCTGCAACGACGATATGTGTGGGAAATGCGGGACGTCCCGGGACATCGCCGACGGATCGACTGATGAAGCCGAGATCGGAGGATCGCGAGCGCGGAATGGTCGATGCCCTGCATCGGGCGGCGGTGTTTTGCGACCGAAAGATCGGATGGAACCGGCTCGGCGCCGTGCTCAGCGTCGCCATTATCGCGATCGCGGCGGTGGTGCTTTATCGCATCATGCGCACCATAAACGCCGGCGAGGTCCTGGACGCGATGGTGACCACGGATTGGCGCGACATCGCGCTCGCTGCGTTGTTCGTCGCCGGCGGGTACTTCACGTTGACGTTCTACGATCTGTTCGCGCTGCGCACGATCGGGCGCGGCGACCTGCCGTATTGGGCGGCTGCGCTCGCGAGCTTCACCAGCTACTCCGTCGGCCACAATGTGGGGGCGAGCGTATTGACCGGCGGGGCGGTCCGATACCGCGTCTATTCAGCCTGGGACCTTACCGCCATCGACGTGGCGAAAATCTGCTTCGTGGCCGGGCTCACGTTCTGGCTCGGCAATGCAACCGTGCTCGGATTGGGCATCGCCTATGCGCCGCTCGCCGCCAGTGCCATCGATCAATTGCCGGCCTGGCTCAACCGCATCGGCGCCTTCCTGATCCTGCTCGTGCTGGGGCTCTACGTCGCCTGGGTGTGGCGGCGGCCGCGCGTGGTCGGCCGGGAGGGGTGGCGTGTCGCCTTGCCCGACGGCCCGTTGACCCTGTTGCAGATCGGCATCGGCATCGTCGATCTCGGCTTCTGCGCGCTCGCGATGTACATGCTGGTGCCGGAGGAGCCGAATATCGGCTTCGTCACGCTCGCGGTGATCTTCGTCTCCGCCACGCTGCTCGGCTTTGCGAGCCACGCGCCGGGCGGCCTCGGCGTGTTCGATGCGGCCATGCTGGTCGCGCTCTGGCAGTTCGACAAGGAAGACGTGCTCGCCGGCCTGCTCCTGTTTCGGGTGCTCTATTACATCGTCCCGTTCGTGCTTTCGCTCTGCATCCTCGGCGGTCGCGAGCTTTTTCTGGCGCTGCGCGGGACGCCGCTGCCGCCGGTGGTGCTGCTTCCTTCGCTGGCACCGACGGACGTGGCAACCGATGCGCGCGAGGAAAAGGGCGAGCTGCGCTGATCGGACGCCGGGCCACCCAATGTTGGAGTCACCCCGCCGCCGCGGTCGCGGATGGCTGCTCGCCAAAATGCTCGAGCACGTCCAGCTCCATGTTGCCGCATGCCATGCAGCGATAGCTTCGGAGCGCGGGAAGCGCCCCCAATCGAGGCAGCTGGGCCGAGAGCATCATGTCCTGCCCGCAATCGCCGCATCGGCGAGGGCAGAGGTAGTCGGCGTCTTCGATCCGTTCCTCTTGGCAGTGCATGCGCCAAGAATTGCGCAAACACGGTCCGAAGCCTGTGATCCATGTCACAAGCCGAGTAAAAAGATCGCTCCCGCGCGCCGTCCTCACGCCGTCCCGCGGGGGTGGCGGCGATTGCGGGAACGTTGGGTGCTGATCCGTCCTGATGCGACCGTACGCCGTGGTCCGGTGGAACCGGCCGAGGTCGCTGCGTATATGATCGCTGTGCCGACCGTCCACCGCGGGGAAAGGAGCCATGGCCGACCTCGTCTCCCGCTTAGCCACGCGCGTTGCCTATGGCGCGCGGCAGCTGCCGCGGGTCGCCTGGTATCTCGGGCACGGCATGGTCATGCGCCAGCTCTCCTCGGCAGCGCGCCGGCGGAGCGGCGGCAGCCGGCGGTCGCGCGCCCATACCGACGCGCCCGTGCCGGATCGCAGCCGCCTCTATGCGGATATGGCCTCCCTGTTCCGGCAGGACCTCGCCAATATCGAGGCCGGCATCTATCCCTTGCCCGCGGACCACGACGGCACTTGGCCGATCGTGCTCGAACGCTCGCGCCTGTTCTTCGCGGATTTGCCGGAGGTCCACCGCCGACGCGAGCACAGCCGACATCGCGAGGTCCTCGACGACGCGACACGCGGCAAGCGCCCCGGCTACTACCTGCAGAACTTCCATTTCCAGTCCGGCGGCTGGCTGACGCGGGACTCGGCGCAACGCTACGACACGCAGGTCGAGGTGCTGTTCAACGGCAGCGCCAATGCGACCCGGCGGCAGGCCCTGCCGCCCCTGCACGAGCTTTTCGCCAGGCGCGACCAGCGCCGCCTGCGCTTGCTCGACGTCGGTTGCGGCACCGGACGCTTTCTCGATTTCGTCAAGCAGGCCTGGCCGCGCTTGCCTGTGCACGGCATCGACTTGTCGGAAGCCTATATTGCGGAGGCCGGGCGCCATCTGCGGCGATGGTGCTGGCTCAATCTCGCGGTCGCGAAGGGGGAGGCCATCCCGCTGCCGGACGAAAGCCAGGACGCCGTCACAAGCGTCTTCATGCTCCACGAATTGCCGCCCAGGGTGCGCCGCGCGGTGTTTCGGGAATTCGCCCGCGTGCTCAAGCCCGGCGGGCGCCTGGTCGTCGTGGACTCCCTCCAACTCGGCGACGAGCCGAATTACGACGGCATGCTCGAATTGTTCCCGCAGAATTTTCACGAGCCCTATTACCTCAGCTATATCAAGGAGGACTTCGCCACACTGGCGCGAGCTTGCGGGCTCGCCCACAGCCGCGACGCGAATGCTTTCGTCTCCAAGGTGATGGTTTTCGACAAGCCGCGCTGAACGCGGCCCTGCGTCAGTCCCGCATCAGCTTGTCGAGCGTGATCGGCAGGTCGCGCACACGCTTGCCGGTGGCATGATAGACCGCATTCGCGATCGCCGCCGCGGTGCCGACGATGCCGATTTCACCGACGCCCTTGACGCCGAGCGGATTGATCTCCTGGTCCTTTTCTTCGACGAAGATCACGTCGATCGCATGCACATCCGCGTTCACCGGGACATGATAGTCGGCAAGATTGTGCGTCATGAATCGCCCGAACCGGTGGTCGGTCACCGTCTCCTCATGCAGCGCCATGCCGATGCCGCCGACCACCGCGCCGAGAATCTGGCTGCTTGCAAGCTTGGGATTGAGCACGCGGCCTGCCGCCACCGCGTTGACCACGCGCGTGACCCGGATGACGCCGAGTTGCTCGTCGAGCTTGACTTCAGCGAACACCGCCGAGTGCGTGAGATGCGAGTATTTGCTGTTTCCATTCGGCTCGGCGCTCGCCTCTTTCTCGATCCGGTCGGCTTTGCCGGCCCGCATCGCGTCCGCCACCGAGACTTCCCGGCTCTCGTCGTCCTTGCGCCGGATCTTGCCCTCGGCGAAAACCACGTCGTCGAGCTTCGCGTCGGCGAGCGCAGAGCCCGCCATCTTTTGCGCCAGCCCGAGAAGCTCCGCCTGCACCGCCCGACAGGCCGCGTGAATGGCGCAGCCGACCGAGGAGGTCGTGAACGATCCTCCCTCCACCGGCGCGTCCGGCAGCGCGGAATCGCCGAGCTTTGCCGTCACGTTCTCGAGAGGAACGCCGAGCATCTCGGCGGCGAGCTGGGTCATCATCGTGTAGGTCCCGGGCCCGATATCGGCGGTTGCGCTGGCGATCTCGACGCTGCCATTTGCGGTCACCACCGCCTTGGCGCTTGCCTTCATCTGCATCGCTTCCCAGACGCCGGTTGCCATGCCCCAGCCGACGAGCTCGTTGCCGTCCCGCGTCGAGCGCGGCTGCGGGTTGCGTTTGGACCAGCCGAACTTCTCCGCCCCCTGTCGATAGCATTCGCGTAGCTGCTTGCTGCTATAGGGCCGATCCTCGATCTGGTCCTTGTCGGAATAGTTGATCAGCCGCAGCTCGAGCGGATCGATCTTCGCCGCGTAGGCGAGCTCGTCCATCGCGCATTCGATCGCATAGACGCCTTCTGCTCCGCCCGGCCCACGCATGTCGCAGGGCGTGTTCTGGTCGAGCTTGACGAGCCTCTGGCCGAGCTCGCTGTTGGCGCATTTGTAGAGCAGGCTCGACCAGTTGACGAAATCCCGCTGGAAATCCTCGAACTGCGAGGTCATGCCGATAGCGTCATGCCGGAACGAGGCGAGGCTGCCGTCGCTGTCGGCCGCAAGCGCCAGATCCTGGATGGTCGCGGACCGATAGCCGAGCGTGAACATCTGCTGGCGGGTAAGGGCCACCCGCACCGGGCGCTTGAGCGCGCGCGCGGCCAGCGCGGCGAGCGGCAGCTCATATTGCGGGCGCAACCCGGATCCGAATGCGCCCCCGACGAAAGGCGACAGCACGCGCACCTTGTCGCGCGGCATCTCCAACGCGTCGGCGACGTAGTTGCGCGCGTTCAGCGGTCCTTGCGTCTTGTCGTAGACGGTGATCGCCTCGTCGCCTTCCCAGACCGCGGTGGCCGCGAAAGTCTCCATCGGATTGTGATGCTCGACCGGCATGCGATATTCGGCTTTGTGCCGCACAGGCGCCTGCTCGAACGCCTTCGCGGGATCGCCGCGCGACGTGGGCGGCTTCGAGGCGATGGCGCGTTCGTGTTGCGCCTCGAAGTCCGTGACGTGCGCCTGCGCCTCGTATTCGATGCGGATCAGCGAGGCCGCGAATCGCGCGATCTCGAACTCCTCCGCGACCACCAGCGCCACCGGCTGACCGTTGAACAGAATTCGGTCGTCGTAGAGCGGACGAAACGGCGAGCCCGGCGGCGCGATCTCGTCCTTGTATTTCTCGTCCGATGACGCGAGCTCGGGCCGATGGTCGTGCGTGAGCACGTCGAGCACGCCATCGACCGCGAGCGCATCCGCGGTATGAATGCGCTTGATCCGCCCTTTGGCGATGGCGGACGAGACCACGAAACCGTGCGCGAGGCCGGGCACGTTGTATTCGGCCGCGTATTTGGCGGTTCCGGTAACCTTGGCGCGCCCGTCGACGCGGGAGGTCGGCTTGCCGAGATGGCTGGTGGCGGTCATGCCGTCCTCCTGTTCACTTGATCCGCTTGTCCGCTTGCGACTGCGGGGTGCCGCGCGCCGCCTGCTCCAGCGCGCGCACGATGCCGCGCCGCGCCAGCTCGATCTTGAAGTCGTTGTGGCCGAAACCGCGCGCGTCTCGCAGCACGGTCTCGGCGGCGCGAACGAAGCTCTCGCGCGTCGCCGGCGCTCCCTCGAGCTGCGCCTCAGCGTCGCGGTCGCGCCAGGGCTTGTGCGCCACCCCGCCGAGCGCGAGGCGTGCCTCCTTGATCGTGCCTGCGTCGATATCGAGGCCGACGGCGATCGACACCAGCGCGAACGCATAGGACAGCCGATCACGGATTTTCAGGTAGGTGTAGTGGTCGGCAAAACCCCTGGGCGGCAGCTCGATCGCGGTGATGATCTCATCCGCCCGCAGATTGCTGTCGAGCTGCGGCGTGTCGCCGGGCAAGCGGGGGAAATCGGCGAATGCACTGCCGCGCTCGCCGCCCTATCCGGGCGCCA
>JBAUOM010000016.1:0-8326 GCA_049579765.1 Xanthobacteraceae bacterium | reverse complement strand
CCCATATTCCAGAGGCCGCGGTGTATGGCACGATGGGTCCCCGCTTGCGCGGGGACGACAGTGAACAAGCGGCATGAACATCCTGCTCACCCCGGCGCGCATCGGCTCGGTCGAGATCCGCAACCGTATCGTCATGCCTCCGATGACGACGCGGACCGCGGACGAAGAAGGCCACGTCACCGACGATACCGTGGCCTATTACCTGGCGCGGGCGCGCGGCGGCGTGGGCCTCATCACTGTGGAAATGGCCTCGCCGGAGAAGGTCGGGCGCCATCGCCGGCGCGAGGTCGGAATCTACGATGATCGCTTTTTGCCGGGACTGACCCGGCTGGTCGCAGAAATTCATCGCGCCGGATCGAAGGCGTCGATCCAGCTCGGCCATGGCGGCGGACACACGCGGGCCGACATTTGCGGCGAGATGCCCATCGCGCCGTCGGCAATTCCGCATCCGGTCTACGAAGCGACGTTCGAGACCATCGTCCCGGAGGAGATGACCAAGGCACGCATCGATACCACCATCGCCGCCCATGCCGGCGCCGCGCTGCGGGCGCGCGCCGCCGGCTTCGATTGCGTCGAAATCCACGCTGCACACGGCTACCTCATCTCGCAGTTTCATGCGCCGTTCGAGAACCGGCGCAGCGATGGGTACGGCGGCTCCCTCGAAAACCGCGCGCGCTTCGGTCTCGAGGTGCTGCGCGCGGTCAAGGCCGCAGTTCCCGGCATGCCGGTGGTCTATCGCCTGTCGGTCGAGGACTTCTTCCCCGGCGGCTTGCCGTTCGAGGAAGGACGGCAGATCGCGGTGTGGGCCGCGGAGGCGGGAGCCGACGCGCTGCACGTCACCGCCGGGCATTATCGCTCGCTGCCGTCCGCACAGATCGTGCTGCCGCCGATGACCTTTCCCCAAGCGACCTTTCTCGATTTCGCGGCCCAGGTGAAGAAGGCGGTGACCATTCCGGTGATCGCGGTCGGGCGGCTCGGCGATCCCGCCATTGCGACCGCGGCGGTCGCGGCCGGCAAGGCGGATTTCATCGCGCTCGGCCGCTCGCTCATCGCCGATCCGCAATGGGTCGACAAGCTCGCCCGCGGGGAGCCGATCCGGCGCTGCCTCGCCTGCAACACCTGCATCAACGAGATGCGCGGCGGCGCACGCATCGGCTGCGTGGTCAACGGCGCCGCCGGGCGCGAGACATTGTTCGCGGGCCGCAGGCCGCCGCATGGCGAGCGCATCGCCGTGATCGGCGCGGGCCCCGCCGGCCTGACCTATGCCTCGCTGGTCGCCGATGACAACCGGGTCACGGTGTTCGAGAAAGAGGCGCGCGCCGGCGGGGCATTCCGCTATGCCGGGAAGGCGCCGCTGTTCCAGGAGGTCGCGGCGAGCGAGCAAAGCTTCGAGCGCTACATCGCCGATCTCGTCGCCGCCTGCGTCGGCAAGGGCGTCGAATTCCGCTTCGGCACCGACGTCGCCGACGAGACCGACCTGCTCGCCCCATTCGACCGCGTGGTGATCGCGACCGGCGCAGCGTACCGCTTCGGCCTCGGCCCGGTCGCCAAGGGGCTGCTCGACTGCGGCGTGGCACGCTGGCCGGGCGTCGCGCGCCTCGTCTCCGCCCCGGGATTCCGCGACTGGTTCTACTACCGCGGCCGCCGCGGCACGGCCGAGCGCTTCAAGGCATTGGTCAAGCCCGGCCAAACCGTCGTCGCCATCGGCGACGCCGTCGTCGCGGGCAAGAGCAAGCCGGCGATCGCCGCCGCGTTCGAGGCCGCGCTGCTTGGGTGACGGTGCGGCTATCGCGCACGACCTTGCACCGATACGCTTTGGCAGGAACCAGAGCATGATCCCGAAAAAGTGGATGCGGTTTTCGGAAAAGGTCATGCTCAAAAAATAGGCTCGAGCGGGACGATGATCCGAAAGTCGTCCCGCCCGGGGAGCGAATTATCGCGTCGACATTCGGCGGCGCATCTCGAAGAGGAACGGCGATGGAGTTCGGCATCTTTTCCAACGGCTTTCGCCCGCACACGACGGCGGCCCGGACCTACGAAGAGGACCTGTTCGAGATCGCACTCGCAGATAAGCTAGGCTTCCGCGACGCCTACATCAGCGAGCACCACGGCGAGCCCGTCTACATCGACAAGGTCGACACTTTGCCGCTACCCGAGCTGCTCATGTGCAAAGCAGCGGGGCTGACCACGAACATCCGCATGGGCGCGGCCGTCAAGCTGATTCATCTCGCCCATCCCGTCGATACCGCCATCCAGGCGGCCGTGACCGACCACGTCGTTGGCGGAGACCGATTCATCTTCGGATTCGGCTCTGGATTTCCGAATCCGCTGTTTGCGCATGAGCGCGGTCTCTCGCACGAGGACCGCCACGCGCGATTGCGCGAATCGCTCGACTTCATTGTGAAATGCTGGACGTCGGAAACGCCGTTCGACTGGGACGGGGAATATTGGCGCGGCAAGAACATCGTCGCTACGCCGCGTCCGCTCGCTCGCCCGCACATGCCGATGGCGACCGCCACCGATACCGAGGCAATGATCGAGCTTGCCGGCGCACGCGGCTACACAATGCTTTCGGCACAGCTCGAGCCCGCCGCCTTCATCCGCCGCAAGGCCGACCGCTATGTTCGCGCCGCGATCGCCGCCGGCCGCAGCGTCCCGCTGGATCGGCTGACCGTGGCGCGTTACGTCTATCTGGCGGATTCGCGCAAGGAGGCGATGGACGACCTCCGTCCCGCCATCAACTACGAGCTCGGGTTTCAGATCGCGCGCGGCCTGATCCGCATCATCAAGTCGAACTACCAGCTCGACATCCCCGGCGATCGCGTCACCTTCGATGAGCTCGCCGAGGCCGGCATCTACTTTCTGGGCGAGCCGGATGCGGTCGCCGAGGAGCTGCGCGCGTTCCATGAGGCGGCGGGCGGCTTCGGCACGCTGCTGATCGTCGCCGGCAAGGACTGGGCCACGCGCGAGAAGCGCACGCGGTCGATGCGGCTGTTCATGGAGCGGGTCGCCCCGCAGCTGCGCAGTCTCACCCCGGTCCGCGACCGCGAGGCCGCGCCTGCCTGAAACTCACCCCGCCCGGCACAGATCCGCGACCGCGAGCGCGACGATCTTGGTGGCGGCGCGCAGGTCGTCGAGGCGCAAATTCTCGTCGGCATTGTGCGCGTTGGCCTCGAGGATCGAGCGCGGTCCGGCGCCGTAGAGCACGATTGGTATGCCCGCGGCCGCATAGTGGCGGGCATCGGTGTAGAGCGGCACCCCGGTCAGCGGCACGTCGGCGCCGAGGATCTCCTTGGCGTGGCGCGCGATTGCGGCCACGATCCGCTCGGTGCCCGGCTGTGGCCGCAGCGGCTCCGCCAACAGCAGACGCCGCACATCGACCTTGATGTCGCGGTGGCGTTGGGCAGCAGTGGCGATCAGTGCGCGGAGCTCGGCTTCCACTTTCGCGGGCTCCTCCTCCGGGATCATGCGGCGGTCGATGCGAAAGGCGACCTGGTCCGGCACCACATTGGTGTTGATGCCGCCCTTTATCAGCCCGACGTTGAGCGTCGGCGAGACGATTCCCGCCGTGCCGGAGCGCCATCGCGGGAGTTCCGCGCGATGCGCATAGAGTGCGGCGAGGATCGTGGTGGCCGCTTCCAGCGCATCGATGCCCGTCTCCGGCATCGCCGCATGCGCCTGCCTGCCGGTGACCGTGACTTCCAGATGCAGGCAGCCGTTATGCGCATTGACGATCGCGTAGGAGAATCCCGCGGCGATCACCGCGTCGGGTCGGGTGACGCCCCGATCGAGCAGCCATTTCGGCCCGACGATGCCGCCGGCTTCCTCGTCGTAGGTGAAATGGAGCTCGATCGTGCCCGCGAGCTCGGCCCCTTGCGCAACCGCTGCCTCGAGCGCGAGCAACGCCCAGGTGTAGGTGGCGAAATCCGACTTCGACACCGCCACCCCGCGTCCGTACATGACCGCCCCATGCGGGCTTTGCTCGATGTTCGCGCCATAAGGATCGTGCCGCCATCCGAGCCCGGGCGGCACGACGTCGCCGTGGGCGTTGAGCGCGATCACCGGCCCTTCGCCGAAGCGACGGCGGACGACAAGATTGGTGACGCTCTTCATGCCCGCAGCTTCGACGGCCGGGCGCGGGACCGCGTGTGCCTCGACCATGAGGCCGAGCTGTTCCAGCAGCTCTTGCGCGCGCGCGGCATGCGGCGCGCAATCGCCCGGTGGATTGTCGCTCGGCACCTTCACCAATTCGGCGAGGAACGCGGTCTCGCGCGCAAAATCGCGATCGACGAAGCCGCTGACGGCACCCGCGAGCGTCATGGGGTTTGCGCCAGCCGGAGCACGGCGTCGAGCATCACCCGCCCCGCAACGTCGGCGTCCTCAGCCATGATGATCTCGCGCGGGGAATGGCTGACTCCGCCGTTGCCACAGCGCACGAACAGCATGGCGATGTCGGTGAGGCCATCGAACATCATGGCGTCATGGCCGGCGCCGCTCGCAAGGTAACGCGGCTTCAGGCCGGCGTGCACCACCGCGTCGGCCAGCAGCGCCTGCAGGCGCGGCGAGCAGCCGACCGCGGCGGTGCGCTGCACCTCCCTGCTCTCGATGGCGACGCCGCGCCTCACCGCGATGCGCGCGATCTCCGCCGTGACATCGGCGACGGCGGCGTCACGGGTGGCATCGTCGGCTGCGCGGATGTCGAGGGAGAGCTCGCAGCGGCCGGGAACGATGTTGATCGCACCGTCGGGGACCGCGAGCTGTCCGACCGTGCCAACCAGGGTCGGCGCCTGGGCACATCGCTTCTCGACATAGAGCACGAGCTCGGCCGCCGCCGCGGCGGCGTCGTGTCGTCTCGCCATCGGGACAGTTCCGGCGTGCCCGGCGGTGCCGTTGATCGTGACCAAGGAGCGCACGGTCCCTGCGATCGCGCTGACGATGCCGACCGGCAGGCCCTCCTCGAGCAGGACCGGCCCCTGCTCGATATGGACCTCGAGATAACCCAGGAGCTCGTCGCCGCGGCGCGCGAGCATCGGAACCTTTGCGGGGTCGAGGCCCGCCTCGCGCATGACCACCGCCAGGGCATGGCCGTCGGCGTCGCGGCGTTCGAGCAATGCCGGGTCGAAGCGTCCTGCCACCGCGCTGCTGCCGAGGAAGCTCGCGGCGAAGCGCACGCCCTCCTCCTCCGAGAATGCGATGACGTCGAGATGGAACGGCAGCTTGCGGCCGCTGCGCGCCAGGTGCTCGACCAGCACCAGCGCGGTGAGCACGCCGAGCCGCCCGTCGTATTTTCCGGCATTGCGCACGGTATCGTAGTGCGAGGCGAGAATGAGCGTGCGCGCCCGCGGATCGGCGGCGGCGTAGCGCCCGACGACATTGCCGACCGCGTCGATCTCGGTGGCGAGGCCGGCCCGGTGCAGCAGATCGCGGATTTCCGCCGCGACGGCACGATGGGCCGGCGAGAGATAGGTACAGGTGAGACCGTCGGAAATCTCCGACCATTGCGCCAACCGATCCGCCAGCGCCATGATACGGTGGCCGAACGCACCCGGTACGAGGGCGCTGTCCGCGCTTTCTGGTTCCGTCACCATGTCCATGCACTATGTCCTCGGCATCGCTCTTGCAATGCCGAACGCGCGCCTGTCATCCTGCCCCGCTGGATACAACGGGCAATTTGGCTGCGAGGGATTTTGCCGTGGAGACCGTGCTCACCGAGTGGCTGAGCCTCGTCGTCCGGTGGCTGCATGTCGTTGCCGCCATCGCCTGGATCGGCAGCTCATTCTATTTCATCCATCTCGATCTCAGCCTCAGGCCGCGCGCCGGCCTGCCGCAGGGCGTGCAGGGGGATGCCTGGCAGGTCCACGGCGGCGGCTTCTATCACATGGTGAAATATCTCGTCGCGCCCGCCCGCATGCCGGACGAGCTGACCTGGTTCAAGTGGGAGGCCTACACGACGTGGCTCTCCGGCTTCACGCTGCTGGTGATCGTCTACTATCTTGGCGCCGAGCTCTATCTCATCGACAGGTCCGTCCTCGATCTGACCGCGCCGACCGCGGCGGCCATCGCCTTCGGCAGCCTCATGCTGGCCTGGCTCACCTACGAGGCGCTATGCCGCTCCCCGCTCCGCCGGCACGAGGTCGCGCTCGCGCTCCTCGGCTACGTGTTTCTCGTCGCCCTCACTTATGGCTTCACCCACGTGTTCAGCGGGCGCGGCGCCTTCACCCAGATCGGCGCGCTGGTCGGCACCATCATGGTGGCGAACGTGTTCGCGATCGTCATCCCGAACCAGAAGAAGACGGTGGCCGCGCTGCTCAAGGGGGAGACGCCAGATCCGGCATGGGGTGCGGAGGCCAAGCAGCGCTCGGTCCACAACAACTATCTCACCTTGCCGGTCGTCTTCCTGATGATCGCCAATCATTACCCCTTGATGTTCGCGACCCGCTTCAACTGGCTGATCGTCGCGATCGTGCTGGCGATCGGCCCCGTCATCCGCCACTTCTTCAATTCCCGCCACGAGGGCAAAGGCAGCCCGTGGTGGACCTGGGCAGTGGCGGCCACGGGGATGATCGCGATTGCGTGGCTCTCGGGCGCGGGCCCCGGCGGCATCGGCCCGCGTGCGGGCAAGGCCGACGCGCAGGCGGCCGAGAACACCGTCCTGATCCGCTGCAGCATGTGCCATCGCGACGAGCCGGTCTGGCCCGGCGTCCATGCGCCGCCGCAAGGCATCCTGCTGGATACGCCCGAGAGCATCCGCCGCCACGCCCGCCTGATCGAGATCAACGCGGTGCGCTCGCGCGCGATGCCGCCCGGCAATGTCACCGAGATGACTCCGCAGGAGCGGGCGATGCTCGCGGCCTGGCTCGCGGCCGGCGCCCCGGCGCAGTGAATTGCGCAGAAGCCATCACCGCATGGGATGGGCCAAGGCGACATTTTTCGTTGGGCCGGCTACGCTGAATCGACCCTGACAAAGCTGTTTACAACGTAACGAGAATCACCTATAAAACGGCTATTAGGTTGCATTGCGCATGACGCCCGGGCGGGACACCGCACCGGGCTTTTTCATTGCGCCGGCCGAACGCGCAGGATGAGCGGAGGACTAAAGCCATGCCGCCTTCACAGGCGCGAAACGAAGGTGAGTCCGGGCGGCGGCGACGAGTCTCGCTTCGTGTCTCACTCGAAGGGTGCATTCCAGACGCACGGCCTGTATTTTTCCTGTTGTTTACAGGAGCTGGTTGTAGCGCGGACCAACGCACAACCAACACACGCGGCGGTCGAACTTGTATATGACAGACCATGGCTGCGGCTGATTTCTCCAAATACCCGCGCGATCTCGCCGGCTACGGCCGCAATCCCCCCGACCCGCGCTGGCCGGGTGGCGCGCGCATCGCCGTCCAGTTTGTGGTCAATTACGAGGAAGGCGGCGAACGCAACATCCTGCACGGCGACGCGACCTCGGAGGCGTTTCTCTCCGACGTGCTCGGCGCCCAGCCGTGGCCGGGCCAACGGCACATGAACGTGGAGTCGACGTACGAGTACGGTTCGCGCGCCGGCTTTTGGCGGCTGTGGCGATTGTTCACCGATCGCGATCTGCCGGTCACTGTGTTCGGCGTGGCCACCGCCCTGGCGCGGCACCCCGAGGCGGTGGCGGCAATGCGCGAGGCGCGCTGGGAGATCGCGAGCCACGGCCTCAAATGGATCGATTACAAGGACGTGCCGGAGGCCGAGGAGCGCGCGCAGCTCGCCGAAGCGATCCGCATCCACACGCAGGCGACCGGCGAACGGCCGCTCGGCTGGTATACCGGCCGCGGCTCCGTCAACACCCTGCGGATGGTGCTGGACGATGGCGGCTTCCTCTACTCGTCGGATTCCTATGCCGACGATTTGCCCTATTGGGTCAATGGCCCGCGCGGACCACACCTGATCATCCCCTACACCCTCGATGCCAACGACATGCGCTTCATCAACGCCCAGGGCTTCACCAACAGCGACGATTTCTTCGCCTACCTCAAGGATGCCTTCGACGAGCTCTATGCGGAAGGCGAGCGGGCGCCGAAGATGATGTCGGTCGGGCTGCATTGCCGGCTGGCGGGCCGCCCGGGCCGCGCGGCGGGGCTCGTTCGCTTCCTCGACTACGTTGCGGCGCGCGAGCGCGTATGGGTGGCGCGCCGGCTCGACATCGCGCAGCACTGGCATCGCGAGCATCGGGCGCTGGCCGCGGCCGCCCCGACCGTCGCATAGAGCAAGCTCGCGATGACGACGGTTTCGTTCGAGCATCTCAATGCGGCCGATGCGGCAACCTTCGTGGCCGCGCTCGGCGACATCTACGAGC
>JBAUOM010000015.1:0-8138 GCA_049579765.1 Xanthobacteraceae bacterium | reverse complement strand
CCAAGGAACCGCGCTGAGGCATAAGGCTTGGACGAGTAGCGTTGGACCGCCAGCGTATCGATAAGTGGCTCTGGCATGCTCGCGTGGTGCGCACGCGCTCGCAGGCGGCGGCACTTGCCGCCGCGGGCTACGTGCGGATCAACGGCCAACGCGTCGACGCGCCCAGCCGCGCGGTACGGCCGGGCGACGTCATCACGGTCGCGCTCGATCGCGCGGTGCGGGTGCTCAAGGTCGTTGCCTTCGCCGAGCGCCGCGGCTCGGCCGATGACGCCCGTAGCCTCTGCGAGACGCTCGAGCCCGCGCTGCCGGCCGGGCGGCCTCCGCCCTCTGGCCTGCGGGAGCCGGGTGCGGGCCGACCGACGAAGCAAGAGCGGCGCGCGATCGAACGCCTGCGCGGGAAGGATGGCGGGTGAGCGGCGTTGCCGGGTGATTGGCCGGCCACGCCGCCCTGGCATCTGGCAAAAGGGCTCGCGAACCGCCAACTCTTGCTTGCCACCGGCCCATGCGCTACTAGCGCGCTTTCAGGCTAAGTGGGACCGGTTAGCCGCACCCAAGTCGGCCTCTGACCGACTTGACCGCCCGAAGCTGCCGACCTCGGGGGTCGTCCCGAGATCGGAGAAGACGCGCTCATCATGCGTTGCAGCGTGTTCGGACGCACGGCAGGATGGCCATTGCCGAACGCGCTCGAGCGTGCCTGCGGAGAGAGTCACGAATGACGTATGTCGTCGTCGAAAGTTGCATTAAATGCAAATACATGGATTGCGTCGAGGTGTGCCCCGTCGATTGCTTCTACGAGGGCGAGAACATGCTCGTGATCCACCCCGACGAGTGCATCGATTGCGGGGTGTGCGAGCCGGAATGTCCGGTCGAGGCGATCAAGCCCGACACCGAGCCGGGGCTGGAGAAGCTGCTCAAACTCAACGCCGATTTTGCGAAGATCTGGCCCAACATTACGGCGAAGAAGGAGCCGCCGGACGATGCCAAGGCTTGGGAAGACGTGCCCAATAAGCTGGAGACCTCCTTCTCCCCCAATCCCGGAACCGGTGACTAGGCCTCGCCGTTAACTAGGCGTGACGAAAATGTAATGCTGAAATGCCCGAAATCGGGCTTTTTCGGCCCTGTAAGGCTTTGATTCCGACGAAAAATGTGTTATATAGCTTCAAAATGAGCAAAAACACCGCACCCGAGCCGCTCCCCCTGGGGAGCATTATTTTTCGGGCTGTTCCGAGAAACCCGCAACTAGGGACGTGAGATCCACGCAAAAAGCCGTGGCTGGAAAAACGCGCCATCGGTCGAAGAGGACCACCGCCGCAACCCGGCGGACGAAGAAGACCTCAGCCGGCGTTCGCCGGAGGGCATCGCAGGCTCCCCGCGCGGCGTCGCGACGAGGGGCCCCCGTGGCCAAGACACCCGTCCGCCGCAAGCCGGACGAAGGAGCTTCTCCCGGTATGACCAGCAAGAAGACCACTCAGCGTCAGGGCTTCAAGACCAACGAGTTCATCGTGTATCCGTCCCACGGCGTGGGTCAGATCATTTCGATCGAGGAACAGGAGGTTGCGGGTGCCAAGCTCGAGCTCTTCGTCATCAACTTCGTCAAGGATAAGATGACGTTGCGGGTCCCGACCGCGAAGATCGCATCCGTCGGCATGCGCAAGTTGGCCGAGCCGCCTCTTGTCAGGCGGGCGCTGGAGACGCTCAAGGGCCGTGCCCGCATCAAGCGCACCATGTGGTCGCGCCGCGCGCAGGAATACGAGGCCAAGATCAATTCCGGCGATATCGTCGCAATTGCCGAGGTGGTGCGCGACCTCTATCGCTCGGACACGCAGCCTGAACAGTCGTACTCGGAGCGGCAACTCTACGAGGCCGCGCTCGATCGGCTCTCGCGCGAGATCTCGGCGGTGCAACGCATCACCGAGACCGAAGCGATCAAGGAGATCGAGGCCGCCCTTGCCAAGGGACCGCGACGCGGTCCCAAGCCTGCCGATGGCGAGGACGAAGACGTGGTGGTGGAGGAAGAGGCGGCGTAAGCTCCTCTTCGGGCAGCGTCAGCGCAACACGAGGCCCGGCAGCAGTGCCGGGCCTTTTCGTCTGGTGGACGCCGCAATGGTCCTCATCTCCGCCTGAACCAAGGATAATTCTCGCGCTCCGACCGGAAGAAACGACCGAAGAAATGTCCCGGCGCAGCCATAATTACGCTCGCTTTGCGCAGAAGATGCACGGGCCTTCGGGGAAAGTGGCGTGGGGGACATGCAGGGGCGGTCTAGCTATATCAACATGAGTATGGTGGCTTGCCTCGCCGTTCTGGGCGGGGCAGGGATCGGTGGTCTCGCCGCGGGCTTCAACGTGCGCGGGAGCCTTTCCCAGCAGCCACCGCCTGCGGTTTTGGCGGCGGTCGCCGAGATGGCGCCGGCGGAAACCGTGAATTTGCGCTTCCCGGCGGATTGGTCGGAAGCGGCCGCTGAGGCAGCGCCTCAGGTCGTGGCCGCATTGACCTCCGCCGCGGCCGAGCGGGCGGCAGAAACGTCACCTCGCAGGGTGGCATTGGCATCCGCTGTCAGCGGAATGGTGCTGTTCAGTCCGAATCCCACCTTGCCGGTGGCGGCCGCTCCGGCGATGGCCGCAGCTCCGCCCGCCGCCGAGCCGATGCCGAGACCGAGGCCGGCCGACTTGGAAGCCAAGGCGGCCGCCGCGAAACTGCGGTCCAACGCGGTGCTTAACGACGCGCAGATCGCCGGTATCAAGAAACGGCTCAACCTGACGCCGGATCAGGAGCGCTATTGGCCGGCGGTCGAAGCCGAGTTGCGCAAGATGGAGTACGCCAAGCGGTCGGGCGGCAGCCGCACGGCGTCGGTCGACATGAGCAGAGTGAACGTCGAAGGCCTCAAGTCGGCCGGGTACCCGCTGGTAATGAGCTTCAGCGACGACCAGCGGCGGGAACTCCGATCGCTCGCCCATCTCCTGGGCCTCGAGAATGCGATGGCGGGGCTCTGACCGGAGCCTCGCATCTCTGACCGTTCGCGCCCCGGCCGATGCGCCGGGCTTTTTGTTGCGTGCTCGGCTAGACTTCCGCCGATCGGCAACAGAACACGACGGGAGACGAGCATGGACATGAGCGTCACGATCGGCGCGGCCGCCGGTGGACAGCAAGGCGCTCGGGCCGGCGCCAAGACGATCGCTCGCGGCGCCAACTCGAGCGATCTCGATGCCTGGCTGGAGAAGGTCGAGGCGCTCGGCGAGCTCAAGCGCATTACCGCGGAGGTCGATCCCGACCTGGAAGCGGCGACGATCACCTATCTCGTCGGGGGCGAGAAGAGCCCCGCATTGCTGTTCGAGAACATCAAGGGCCA
This sequence comes from Xanthobacteraceae bacterium, assembly GCA_049579765.1. Classification (GTDB taxonomy): domain Bacteria; phylum Pseudomonadota; class Alphaproteobacteria; order Rhizobiales; family Xanthobacteraceae; genus VAZQ01. The sequence goes on along the minus strand of JBAUOM010000015.1, from coordinate 4,791 downwards.
TCCGGGCCACCGCGCGCTCTTCAACATGATCGGATGCAACCTCTCGCGGTTCTGTCTCATGATCGGCGAGCAGCCGGTCGATCATCCGCTCAAGGCCGTGCAAATCCTGCAACAGAAGCTGGGGCGGAAAATGCCGCCCAGGGAAGTCCCGCCCGACCAGGCGATCTGCAACCAGAACATTCGCGAGGGCGAGGAGATCGACATCCGCATCTTCCCGGCGCAGCGGATGTGGCCGCTCGACGGCGGAATGTATCTCGGCACCGGCGATGCGGTGATCACCAAGGACCCCGAGACCGGGCGCATCAATGTCGGCACCTACCGGATGATGATCAAGGGCCCGCGCGAGGTCGGCGTCTACACCTCGCCGGGCAAAGACGCCACCATCGATCGCGAGAAGTGGTGGAAGATGGGCAAGCCGATGCCGATCGCCGCCGCCTACGGCATCGATCCGCTGCTGTTCCTCGTCGCCGCCACCAGCCTGCCGAAGACCGAATGCGAATACGAATATTATTCCGGCATCAATGGCGCGCCGATCGAGGTCTTCATGAGCGATCTCACCGGCCTGCCGCTGCCGGCGCGGGCGGAGATCGTGCTCGAAGGCTTTCTCTATCCCGACGAGACCTTTGCGGAGGGGCCGTTCGGCGAGTTCACCGGCTATTACGGCCGCCCGAGCGGCGCCACGCCCTATATGCGCGTCGAGCGCGTACGTTACCGCGACAATCCGACCTTGACCTGCGCGCTGATGGCGGACGGCGCGGCGAACGAGGCCGGGTTGTTCTGGGCGGCGCTGCGCTCGGCCGGTATCTGGGCCGACCTGCAAAAGCTCGGGGTGCCCGGGATCCGGGGCGTATGGTCGATTCCCGAGGCCGCGGGCTGGGGGATCACCGTCGTCTCCATGACGCAGATGTATGCCGGGCATGCGCCGCAGGTGATGACGCTCGCGGCGCAGTGCACGGCCGGAGCCTATTTCGGCAAATACGTGATCGTGGTCGACGATGACATCGACCCGACCAACGTCAACCAGGTTCTCTGGGCGATGGCGACGCGTTCGCGTCCGGCTCAATCGATCGACATCCTGCGCGAGACCTGGAGCACGTATCTCGATCCCAGCCTCAACCCGCCGGAGATCAGACCATGGGGATCGAAATGTCTGATCAATGCCTGCATGGACTATCGCTTCATCAAGTCGTTCTCCAAGCGCACCAAACTGTCGAAGGATGCCTACGAGAACGTGGTGGCGCGGTGGCAGGAGCTGGGGCTGAGCGGAGCGCCGCCGGTGATCTCCGTGTTCGAGGACGAGAAGTCTCCGTCGAGTGTTACGTAGTGTCGTAGCCCGCATGGAGCGGAGCGGAATGCGGGGGCGGTTGCGCAATACGGCGAGAAACCCGGATTTCGCTGCGCTCCATCCGGGCTACAGCCTGGAGCCGATAGTCGTTCATTTGTCGCAACAGCGATGATCAAGGCGATCCGCATTCACGCCAATGGCGGTCCGGAGGTGATGCGCTGGGAGGAGATTGCGCTGCCGCCTCCCGGAGCGGGCGAAGCGCGCATCCGTCACACCGCGATCGGCGTCAACTACTCCGATGTCAACGTGCGGCGCGGAGGCTTCTATCTGGCGCGGCCACTGCGCTTCCCGGTGATCCTGGGCAACGAGGCGGCCGGCGTGGTCGAGAGCGTCGGGCCCGGCGTCACCGAGATTCGCGCCGGCGACCGTGCGGCCTACGCCGGGATGCGCGGCGAATTCTTCGAGGCGACCGGCGCCTACGCGCAAGCGCGCAACGTGCCCGCCGAGCGCCTGATCAAGCTTCCGGCTGCGATCTCAGACCGGCAGGCGGCGGCAATGATGGTGAAAGGGTTCACCGCGTCGCTCATCGTCAATCGCATCTTTCGGCCGAAAGGTGGCGATGCGGTCTTGATCCATACCGCGGCGGGTGGCGTCGGCATCATTCTGAGCCAATGGTCGAAGCATCTCGGCGCGACGGTGATCGGCACCGCCGGCTCGCGATCAAAGGCGCAGATCGCCGAAGCGCATGGCTGCGATCACGCCGTTCTCTACCGCGAGGTCGATTTCGTCGCCGCGGTGAGGGCGATCGCGAAGGAGGGCGTCGCGGCCGTCTTCGACGGCGTCGGGAAGGACACTTTCACGGCCTGTCTCGATTGCGTGCGGCCGTTCGGAGTGCTGGTGAACTACGGCAACGCCTCGGGTCATCCGGCTCCGCTCGACCTGCTGCAACTCGCCAAACGGGGTTCGCTGTCGGTCTGCCGGCCCGCTTTGAGCAGCCTGACCGCCGACGTTGCGGCGATGCGCGCGGCCGCCGCCGAGCTGTTCGACCTGGTCGAACGCGGCACTCTCAAAGTCGAGATCGGCCGCAGCTATGCGCTCGCCGACGCCGCAACCGCGCATCGCGACCTCGAGAGCCGCAAGGTCGCGGGCTCCGTGTTGCTGTTGCCGTAGCTCGCTCACCGCGTCGGCTTGAGATCGAGCGCCTTGGCGATGGTGGCGATCTGGGCGCGTTGGCGGGCCATGATCTCGGCAAACTCCTTCGCCCCGCCGCGCGTCGGGGTCTGCGCGGTGGCGTTGAGCTTGGCGTCGAGGTCTTTGTCGTCGGCGACCGCGACGATGTCGGCGCCGATCTTTTCGCGCAGCTCGGCTGAAACCGCGGGGCTGCCGAACAGCCCGACCAGGCCTTCCATTTCCATGGCGGGGAAGCCCGCCTCGGCCGCGGTCGGAATGTCGGGGAGGCTCGGCGCGCGCTTGCGCCCCATCTGCGCCAAGACCTTGATCCGGCCCGCTTGCCGCTGCGGTCGCTGGATCGCATAAGAGGAGGAATAGACCTGCAGGCGTCCTTCGGCGAGGTCGTTCACGGCCTGCACGATGTCGCGGTAGGGCACTTTGGTGAAGGTCAGCCCCGCCTTCGCCGCGAAGTAGTCAAACGCGAGCTCGGTGATGCCGGGAACGGCGGCCGAGTTGAGCTTGCCGGCCTCAGCGCGCGCGTGCTTGACGAAGTCGGCGAGGTCGCCGACGCCCAGCGAGGTCGGCACGCCAACCGACAGCACCGTGGCGGAGAAGCTCGCGATCGGCAGAAGGTCGTCCGGATTGTACGAGAGCTTTTGATAGAGGTACGGGTGGACGATGAAGTTGCCGCTCGGGCCCCAAAGGAAGGTGTGATCGTCGTTGGCGGAAAGCATCGCCTGGATGGCGATGATGCTGTCGCCGCCGGGCCGGTTGTCGATCACGACCGGCTTGCCCCAGCGCGCGGACAGCTTTTCCTGAATCAGGCGAGCGCCGATATCGGCGCCCGCGCCGGGGCCGAAGGGAATGATGAATCTCACCGGCCGCTGCGGCCAGCTCTGGGCCGGTGTCTGCGCTCGCGCGCGCGTCGCCAGCAAAGCAGGCGCGGCGAGGAGCGCCGTCGCCAGCGCGCGTCGTCTTGTAATCTTAACCAACGTATCCTCCCCAATCTATTTGTCGTCGTCCCCGCGAAAGCGGAGACGAGATGTCATGGAACGCTAATCGCTGCGTCGGGCGCGCGCAACGTTCACTGCGCGGGTTTCTTGTCGCTGGCCTGATGGATCGCCGCGATCCTGGCGCGCTGCTCCTCGATTGCCGCGGCGAACTCCTCCGGCGTGCCGAGCCGCGGCGCGGTGCCGATACCGATCACGCGCGCCCGGAACGTCGGGTCGGCGATGATCGCGCGGGTATCGGTTGCGATGCGAGTCTTGATCTCCGCCGGCATGTCGCGCCAGCCGTAGATGCCGGAGACGCCATCGAAGGTGAGGTCGGGATAGCCCGCCTCCGCCGCGGTCGGCACGTCGGACGCCTGCGGCGAGCGCTCGCGGTTGGTCACGAACAGGAGCTTGGCGGTGCCGGCGCGGTGATGCGGCACCAAGGTCGGCACGCCGGTGCCGGCGACGTGCAGCCGCCCCTGGTTCAAATCCTGATAGGCGGGCGCGAAGTCGCGATAGGCCACCTGCACCATGTCGATGCCCGCGCTCTTCTGCAGCGCCAGCAGCACGAAATAGGGGAGGCCCGGCGTCGCCGCCCAGTTGAGCTTGCCCCGCTGCGCCTTCGCCGTCTTCACCAGGTCAGCGAGCGTGTCGATCTTCAGCACCGCGCTGGCGGCGACGCCGAGGAAATTGTCGATGACCGGCGCGACCGGCAGTAGCTCCTTGGGATCGTAGGGCAGTCGCTCGTGCAGCAGGTGGTTGAAGGTTACGATGCCGCCGAACGAGAACAGGAAGGTGTGATTGTCGCGGGCGGAGAGGAAACCGGTGACGGCGGGAATGCCGTCGGCGCCCTGGCGGTTCTCCACGACGACCGACTGCCCCCAGCGCTCGGTCAGCCGCTCCGCAACCAGACGCGCCGACAGGTCCATGCCGCTGCCGGGCGGCAACGGCACGATGAAGCGCACGGTTTTCTGCGGCCAAGTTTGCGCTTGAGCCTGAGGCGGGGCAAGTGCCGGCGCGAGCGCCAGCATCAGCCCGGCAACCAGAGTCGTTGGCGAGAGCGCGCGCATACGCATGACAGTCATTCCTCGCATCACTGAAACCGCACCGCAACGCCCCCGAGCGGATCGACCTCGAAGGCGATGCCGTCCTCGCCCGCCTCGATCGCCACCGGTGCCACCACCGATCCGGTGATGATGATTTCTCCCGCGCGCAGCCGCTCGCCAAAGGCTGCGAGCACGTCGGCGACGTGGCGCACGATCGACACCCACTCGCCGGTGTTCGCCTGCGGGTCGCTGGTGCGCGCTGACTCGCGCCCATGCCGAATGAGCCGGCAGGTCAACC
>JBAUOM010000014.1:0-14412 GCA_049579765.1 Xanthobacteraceae bacterium | reverse complement strand
CGGCATAGGCTCCGGCGACGGCATTGACGAGATTGAACGCGCCCGCCCCGAAGGTCACGACGGCCACGCCGAGACCGCAGTGGTAGCGCGCCGCCGCGTCTGCCGCAAAACCAACGCCCGGCTCGTGGCTCAGCGTGTAGTGCGGCAGGATCCCGCTTTCCTCGACGACCTTGAAGAAAGGCAGCACGAAATCGCCCGGAATTCCGAAGATTTCACGGGCGCCGTGCTCTTTGAGTGCCTGCAGCAACGCCGTCGCGAGCGTGGGCATGGCTCGATTTCGCCCGTCCGCCGCACAAATGTAAATGGTGCCAGTGGTCCGATTCCGAAGTTCGTCAGCGCTCGCGGCACGTTCGGATACGAACTTCGGAATCTAAGGGCCACTAGCAACGCTATGATTCCAGTGCCCCTTTGAACCCGAAGTTCGCGATCGGATTTGCCGCACGACGTGTGCGAACTTCGGGTTCGGGGCACTAGGCGCGGCCGGCCGATCCGCGACCGACCAGTTGCGGCGACTGCTATCGTTGCGTCAGGAAACGGCGCATCGCTGGAAAACGCCGCGCGGCGTCATCAGCCCTTGCACTTGATGTTCTTGTTGGCCTTCCAGGACGTCACCTGGATCGAGGTGACCCCGCAGGGGCCGACCCCGGTGGCCGTGCCCCAAATTTCCACCCCCGTGCCCGGCGGGATCCAGGGTTTTCCGTTCCACAGCGAATAGGTCGCTTTTTTCGACGTGGTCAGGCCAAGGCAGAACGGCGCTTGCACATACGTGCAGCCGCGCGCGATCGGCGGGGGACCCTTCGCAACCGCCTTCGCCTTCTTCTTCGCGGCGGCTTCCGCTCCCGTCGCCGCCAACGCGGCGCAAACCACGATCACCAGCGCGCGCCAATGTCTTGCAGCCATGTCATTCCCTCCCTGCTGTGCCAGACGGGGGGAACTCTAGTGGCGGCACGACAACATCTCAACGCGATTGGCGGGGATTGCGCCAAAATCCGTCGGCGAAGGGGGCCTCCCCAGCGAGGTGCGCCCACCGTTCGCCACACCTGCGCGGGTCCCGCAATTGCATGGCGGGTTCGCCTGCAACCTCGCGAATGACCGTCAGAACGGAATCTCGTCGTCCATGTCGGCGCGCTTGCCGGCACCGGCCAGGGCCGGCTTCCTTTCGCGCGTCGACGGTCCGGCCGCGCCGAAGTCGCCGGTGTCCTCGGCGCCGACGTCCCCGCCACCCGCCCGATCGAGCATAGTGAGTTGGGCATTGAAGCCCTGGAGCACCACCTCGGTGGTGTACTTGTCCTGCCCGGATTGATCCTGCCATTTGCGCGTCTGCAGCGAGCCTTCGAGATAGACCTTCGACCCTTTCTTCAGGTATTGCTCGGCGATCCGGCAAAGCGGCTCGTTGAAGATCACCACGCGATGCCATTCCGTCTTCTCGCGCCGTTCGCCGGTCGCCTTGTCGCGCCAGCTCTCCGAGGTCGCCACGCTCAAATTCGCGATCGGCCGGCCATCTTGCGTGCGCCGGATCTCGGGATCTCTGCCGAGATTGCCGATAAGGATCACCTTGTTCACGCTACCGGCCATAATGCTCTCCTGCTGTTGTCGCCGTCACCCTAATCCCAAGCCCCGCGCGGAGTCGCTGTTCGCCTCCGGCTCATCGTCCTTTTCCACAGCGCCGCACGCGGGGCACGGTGTTCTCTGTTTGTTCTAGCAGCCAATAGCGGCAAATGCAATGCTTTCGGCGCTGCTCTGGCTTCAGACGGCCGCGGCCGAGCCCGTCGGCGGCGGGTCCGCGCGCCGCTGCAGCCAGAGAAATATGAAACCCACGACCGGAACCAAGATATCGCTGTAAAAAATGATTCCGGCATTGCCGGGGGCGAAATTGTGCGCGGTGATCATCTGATAGATGTGGCCGCCGGCGGCGCCCCACAGGAAACAGGCCGGTCCTACGATGGCCGCGAGCCGCATGTCGAAGCTGCCCCTGAAGGCCAGGAACCCCACCACGGCAAAGCCCAGACTGGCGAAGCCCACCTCCAGTTGGAAGGGACTGTCCGCCCATCCGATGAAGCCGGCGGCCATCTTGCCGAAAAACACGTGCAGGACGAAATTGTAGAGGTTAGCCAATCCGATCGAGAACAGGAGAAAATAGGAGAACAGCGCTTCAACGATCACGGCAGACGTGCGCGGCCGGTGCGTATGCCAGAGCGCGACGGCGGAGGCGAGCAGACCCAACACGAAGAACGTGAGCGTGAAGTTCCCAAGCACGAACGCGATCGCACCTCGCATTGATCCTCCTCCTGACCTAGGTTCTGACGCTGTGGACGTGAGCCTCTCATCCGGCCGAATGTGTTGTCCACAGGCGCGCAGCCGGAATGGCAACCGTTCCCCCGGCCGGGCTGGCGAAACGCGCTCGTTCTCACTACGTTCCTTGCAGTCCGCGCGCGGAACTGCGTGGGGCTTCCTCGATCTCGCCGACCTGATCGCGCCGACGGACCCGATGACCGACCCGTTCGACAAACACCGCCCTCGCCGCCCGGGATTGCCCGAAGGCGCGCGCGTAATCACCATTCGCGGGGCGCGCGAGCACAACCTCAAGAACATCGATCTGGAAATCCCGCGCGACCAGCTCGTGGTGTTCACCGGCCTTTCGGGCTCGGGCAAATCCTCGCTCGCCTTCGATACCATCTACGCCGAGGGCCAACGCCGTTACGTCGAATCGCTCTCCGCCTATGCCCGCCAGTTCCTGGAGATGATGCAGAAGCCGGACGTCGACCAGATCGACGGCCTCTCCCCCGCCATCTCGATCGAGCAGAAGACCACCTCGCGCAACCCGCGCTCGACGGTGGGGACCGTCACCGAGATCTACGACTACATGCGGCTCCTCTGGGCGCGCGTCGGCGTGCCCTATTCGCCGGCGACCGGGCTGCCGATCGAAAGCCAGACGATCTCGCAGATGGTCGATCGGGTGATGGCGCTTCCGGAGGGCACGCGGCTCTATCTGCTCGCCCCCGTCGTGCGCGGGCGCAAGGGCGAGTACCGCAAGGAGCTCGCCGACTACCTCAAGCGCGGATTCCAACGGGTCAAGATCGACGGCGCCTTCTACGAGATCGCGAACGCGCCGGCGCTCGACAAGAAATTCAAGCACGACATCGACGTCGTGGTGGACCGCGTGGTGGCGCGGCCAGATATCGCGAGCCGGCTGGCGGACTCCCTGGAAACCGCGCTCAAGCTCGCCGACGGCCTCGCAGTGGTGGAATTCGCGGACGCGCCCGTGCCTACCGACGGCGGGGCCGGGAAGAAAGCCGCCAAGATCCACGATCAAAGCGGCCCCGAGCGCATCGTTTTCTCGGAGAGGTTCGCCTGCCCGGTGTCGGGTTTCAGCATTCCCGAGATCGAGCCGCGGTTGTTCTCGTTCAACAACCCGTTCGGCGCCTGTCCGGCCTGCGGCGGGCTCGGCGTCGAGCAGCACATCGACGCCGAGCTCGTCATTCCCGACAAGGACCGGACCTTGCGCGGCGGCGCGATCGCGCCGTGGGCGAAGTCGTCGAGCCCCTATTACGTCCAGACCCTGCAGGCGCTCGGCAAGCACTACAAGTTCACGTTGGACACGAAATGGAAGGACCTGCCGAAGAGGACGCAGGATGCCATTCTCCACGGCTCGGGCGAGGACGCGATCCGCTTCGTCTACGACGACGGCTCGCGCTCCTACCAGACGACCAAACCGTTCGAAGGGGTGGTCACCAATCTCGAGCGGCGCTGGCGCGAGACCGAAAGCGACTGGGCGCGCGAGGAGATGGCGAAATATTTCACCGATATCCCTTGCGCCGCCTGCAAAGGTCATCGGCTCAAGCCCGAGGCGCTGTGCGTCAAGGTCGGCGGACTGCACATCGGCGAAGTCGCCGAAATGTCGGTCAAACGCGCCGGCGAATGGTTCACGGCGCTGCCGAACGCGCTGAGCGCCAAGCAGAACGAGATCGCGGTGCGCGTGCTCAAGGAAATCCGCGAGCGGCTGCGGTTTCTCGTCGATGTCGGGCTCGACTATCTCACGCTCTCGCGCGCCTCCGGCACGCTCTCGGGCGGCGAGAGCCAGCGCATCCGGCTCGCCTCGCAGATCGGCTCCGGGCTCACCGGCGTGCTGTACGTGCTCGACGAGCCGTCGATCGGGTTGCACCAGCGCGACAATGCGCGGCTCCTGGAAACGTTGAAACGGCTGCGCGACCTCGGCAATACCGTGATCGTGGTCGAGCACGACGAGGACGCCATCCGCACGGCCGACCACGTGCTCGACATCGGCCCCGGCGCCGGCATCCACGGCGGCCACGTCGTGGCGCAGGGAACGGTCGACGACCTCGTCGCCACGGCCGCCTCCCTCACCGGCAAGTATCTCTCGGGCGAGCTGATCGTTCCGGTTCCCGACCGCCGCCCGAAGAACCCCGCCCGGCTGCTGACGCTCGTCGACGCCCGCGGCAACAACCTCAAGCACGTCACCGCCGACATCCCGCTGGGTCTGTTCACCTGCGTCACCGGCGTGTCCGGCGGCGGCAAGTCGACGCTCCTGGTCGACACGCTCTACAAGGCGATCGCCCGCAAGCTCAACGGCGCCTCCGAGGCGCCCGCCGCGCACGACCGCATCGAGGGTCTCGAGCACCTCGACAAGGTGATCGACATCGACCAGTCGCCGATCGGGAGGACCCCGCGCAGCAACCCGGCGACCTATACCGGCGCGTTCACGCCGATCCGCGAATGGTTCGCCGGCCTGCCCGAGGCAAAGGCGCGCGGTTACGAGCCGGGCCGCTTCTCCTTCAACGTCAAGGGCGGGCGCTGCGAGGCCTGCCAGGGCGACGGCGTGATCAAGATCGAGATGCACTTCCTGCCCGACGTCTACGTCACCTGCGACGTCTGCAAGGGCAAGCGCTACAATCGCGAGACGCTCGAGGTGCTGTTCAAGGGCAAGTCGATCGCCGACGTGCTCGACATGACCGTCGAGGAGGCGCTCGACTTCTTCAAGGCGGTGCCGCGCGTGCGCGGCGTGCTCGAGCTCCTGCACCGGGTCGGGCTCGACTACATCCATGTCGGCCAGCAGGCGACCACGCTCTCCGGCGGCGAGGCGCAGCGTGTCAAGCTCGCCAAGGAACTCTCCAAGCGCGCCACCGGCCGCACCTTGTACATCCTCGACGAGCCGACCACGGGGCTGCATTTCCACGACGTGGCGAAGCTGCTCGAGGTGCTGCACGAGCTGGTCGAGCAGGGCAACACCGTGGTCGTGATCGAGCACAATCTCGAAGTGATCAAGACCGCCGACTGGATCATCGACCTCGGCCCCGAGGGCGGGGACGGCGGCGGCGAGATCGTGGCCGCCGGCACGCCCGAGGACATCGCCAAGGTCGGGCGCAGCTATACCGCAGCGTTCCTGGCACCGGTGCTGAAGCGGCGCGAAGCGAACCGCAGGCGGACCGAAGCCGCCGAGTAGCTGCTGGAACGAACGGCAAGCTGTGCTAGGTTTGCGCAGGGGAACAGGGGCCGCCGCCTGCATGACCACCGATGTGACCAGGGAAGAATTCGCCGAGCTCGAAGCCCGCGTGCGCGTGATCGACCGGGAGGTCGAGGGCGAAAAGCTGGTCACGCGCCACATCCTCGAGCAGAGCCGACGCAACGGCGACGAGCTCGCAGCGATCAAGTCGCGCCTCGATCGCGTCGAGGAGAGCCTGGACGGCGTCGACCTCAAGGGACTTGTGCGCAAGGTCGACGGGCTCGACCGCAAGGTCGACGATTTGACCAGGAGCTTCGCGAACATCGTCGGCGAAGTCATGCGGGAGGTCCTGCGCGAGCGCAACGGCCAAGGCTGAATCTGCTCCAGATGCGCCGCCGATGCGCTCAAATCCGAGGCAGCGGTCGTTTCGCTTTCGCGGTGGAGGGCACCTTCACCAAGGCCTCGCCGTCGAGCACGATCTCATCGCCGACCTTGCAGGTGCAGGTGAGGCGTGCGCGCTGGCGCTCGGGAATGAGCTCCGCCACCGCCACCGTCACATCCACGCGGTCGCCGATCTTGACCGGCGCGCGGAAATTGAGCGTCTGCGAGATGTAGACGGCGCCCGGGCCGGGAAGCCGCGTGCCCAGCACCGCCGAGATCAGGCTCGCGGTGTAAAGGCCGTGCGCGATCCTTTTCCCGAACTGGGTCTTGGCGGCGAAATGCTCGGAGAGATGGATGGGATTGCGGTCGCCGGTCAGCTGCGCAAACCCCACCACGTCGGAGGATGCGATGGTCTTCGACAGGGTCTCGGCCATGCCGACCGAGAGGTCTTCGAAATAAAGGATGCGCAGCGCCAGGACCATCGAAGCCGAGCGTAGCCCGGATTTCGCGGATGCTCCATCCGAACTGTGTGCCCTTCCTAATGCTTCTCTCCGAGCCAGGCGTTGGGCAGGAAGTAGATCCCCGCGACGCTGAACGCGAGCGCCAGCGTGATGGCAGGATGTACGTAGGCAAGTGGAATGGAAAGGGCGTAGAACGTGAGCGAGACGTAGTTCTTGCGCATCGACCGCTGGGTCAGCCGCGCGAAGTCCGCTTCGTTCTCCAATTGCGCCATCACGCACCAGCGGACGGGAGCGAATGCCAGCCCGGCGAGCAGTAACGTCGCCGCGTAGAGCGCGGTCGGGAACGGGGCAAAATCATTCTCGCCCATGAATGCGGTCGCGAAGGGAATGAGGGACAGGCAGAACAGCAGCGCGTTGTTGCTCCACAGCAGTCCGGTGCTGGCATGGTGCGCAAGGTGAAACAGGCTGTGGTGATTCACCCAGTAGATCGCCACGACCAGAAAGCTCAGAAGATAGCTCAGGAACACGGGCTGCGAGCAGCGCCGCCTCGTCGGCGCCGTGCGGCACCTTCAGCTCCAACACCATGATGGTGATGATGATGGCGATGACGCCGTCGGAGAAAGCCTCGAGCCGGGCTTTGCTCATGGGCTGCCTGGGCATGCCGCGATCGTGCGGCAAGCCCGCGCACGGGGCAAGAGATCACCGCGCAAGGGCGCGGCACGTTCGGCGCCAAGGCCTACGTCGCGGCCGGCTCACGCCGCGGCGAGCGTCTTGTCCAGCGCCTCGGCGCGTTGCAACGCGGGACGCTGCGCCAGTCGGCCGACATAGGCCGTGAACTCGGAGCGCTCGGGCAGAAGCTTGAACATCATGCCCCAGCGCAAGGTGGAGCCGATGATCACGTCGGCGGCGGTGAACTGCTCGCCCATGAGGTGGGGTCCCTTGGCGACCGCCTTGGCGACGACGTCCATCACCGTGTCGAAATCGCCGTAGCCCAGCATGGCGCGTCGCGGCTCTTCCTTGCGCGGGAACGCCCGGTCCGTCATCGCCGGCTCGATGCAGCCCGGACCGAAGAACAGCCACTTGAGATAGACGCCGCGGCGGGGATCGCCGATCGGCACGTTGAGCCCAGCACGCGGGAACTCGTCGGCGAGATAGGCGCAGATCGCCGCCGCCTCGGTGATGACGACATCGCCGTGCTTGAGCGCCGGCACCTTGCCCATAGGATTCACCGCGAGGTAGTCCGGTGCGCGGTTGTCGCCCTTGTTCAAGCTGAGCAGATGGATGTCGTAGGGCTCGCCCACCTCTTCCAGCATCCAGCGCGTGATCGATGAGCGCGACGGGGCGGCGTGATAGAGCGTAAGCTTTGCCATGCGAAACTCCGTTGTAGGCTGATGGCGAACGATAGCTCGGAATAGTGTCGGTTCTGCGAAATTGCGCCGCTCGGCGCGCACCCACAAAAGAGGGTGAGATGCACGACGCCACAAAGGCACGAGCCGCGATCATGATCTTGTCCTGGCTTCTCGGCGCGTCGCCGGCGGCGGCAAAGCCGATCCCGACCGGAAACGGCCGGCAGACGATCGACGTCGACGGCACGCGCCTCGTGCTCTTCACCTACCGGCCGGCATGCCCGGATCCGTCCTTGCTGCTGGTCTTTCATGGCGTCGCCCGCAACGCCGCCGCATACCGTGACGACGCTCGTGTGCTCGCTGACCGGGATTGCCTGCTGGTGGTCGCGCCGCTGTTCGATAAGCGCGCTTTTCCGCTCTGGCGCTACCAGCGCGGCGGCATCGTCAAGGACGGAATGGTCCAAAGCACGGGCCAGTGGACCGGCAGGCTGGTGCCGGCGCTCGTCGATCGGGTGCGCCGACAGGAGGGCAACCCGCTCCCCTATTCGCTTCTCGGCCACTCGGCCGGCGCCCAGTTCCTCGATCGCCTCGCCGCCTTCGTCCCGACCGAGGCGAGGCGTATCGTCGTCGCCAACCCCGGAAGCTATGTCTTTCCGAGCCTCGAGACCTCCGCGCCGTATGGCCTTGGCAAGGTCTATGCGGGCGCCGACGGCGAGGCCGCATTGCGGCAATACCTGGCGCAGCCGCTCACCATCTATCTGGGCCAAGGCGACACCCGCGAAAACGAGCGGGATGACAGCCTCGACGCGCAGGCGCAAGGCGCATCCCGCCATCGGCGCGGCGTGAACGCGTTCAATGCGGGAAGAGCATTGGCGCAGGCCCGCGGCTGGACCTTCAAATGGCGACTGACCGAATTGCCCGGCGTCGGCCACAACGCGAGAAAGATGTTCGCCGCACCGCAGGCGTCGGCCGCCCTGTCCCCGTGATCGCAGGCGGCGGACAGGCCGAGCGCGTTCCTACAACGACGCAACCGACACCAGGCATCCGAGCTTGCCGCGCCGCAGCCGCGGCGAGGATCGCGCCTTCGCTATTGCCCGTGCTGGGCGAGCTCCTTCTCGCTCAGCTTCCAATCCTGCCAGAGCTCCGCCACCGCCAGCAACGCCACCAGCGCGCCGAGGGCGAAATGCCAGTAACGGAGCGCTCCGGCGTCGCCATAACCGAAGATGAACGGCGACACGATCAACCACAGCCCGCACACGATTTCGCCGACCTCTTCCCAACGTTGCAGACCGGCGAGCTCCAATGCCGCAAGCCCGATCACGAGCGCGCCGACGATGACCGCGTTCCAGTTCACGGCTACATCGCTCTGCTCGCTGGCGAGCCAAGGCGATATTCCGATCAGCACGCCCAGCACCATGCTGACCCAGTCTTCCCAGGTTCGGTGAACGCCGAATACTTCTGCCATGGATTCCTCCCGTGCAAAGAGCAACCCTCAGCGGCAGTCCTCATACCCACACAGTCCGACCGGTGGGCAAGCCAACCAAGCCGTATCGGGGCGCTATTAGACTAAAGTAGGGGGTAGGCCGGAGCGTTGGCAATCCCAGCCTCCGGACGGACGGAATTCGCAAGGCTTGGGAACAACATAGCTCGCCGCCAGCAAATCGACGTGTTTTCCGGCCAGTCCGATGCGCGGCACTCGGTAGGACAATCATGCGATTCGCAACGGTGGCTTCGATCGTGTTCCTACTGACCGGCTCGGCCGCCGGCGCCGACAACGAGGTCGAGAGCATCGTCGCCCGGGAGGTCGCGCCGATCGTGCCGTCCGACGGCGGCGGCGGCGTGGCGGTAGCGGTGCGCGTCGACGGCACGACCTCGTTTCTCAATTACGGCTGGGCGGATCGCGCCGTCGAACGACCGATCACCGCCGACACGCTGTTCAATCTCGCCTCGCTGCGCAAAGTGTTCGAGACCACGCTGCTGGCGCAGGCGGTGCGGAAAGGCGAACTCAGGCTCGACGATCCGGTCGCCAAACACGTCGCCGAGCTGCGGCAGGGCGGCGACATCCGCCGCGTCACCCTCGGTCAGCTCGCGACGCACACATCCGGCCTGCTGCTGCCGCAGGATCATCCGCCCTGGCCGGACTGGGGCTACACGCTGCCGGAATTCATCCGCACGCTGAACACCTGGACCGCGGAGAAGCCTCCCGGTCGGCAGCATCTGTACACCCACGCGGGCTTCATCCTGCTGCAGCTCGCGCTCGAGCGCCGATACGGCGTGCCGATCGACGAGTTGATCGAGCGGCGTTTGCTGCAGCCGCTGGGCATGACCTCGACGATGTTAGCGCGCGGCGACGACGGTCCGCACGGACGCCTTCCGGACAAGCTCAAAGGCCGCGCAGTGCAGGGCTACAGCGACAGTGGCGAACCGATCGGCGGTCCCGGGGATCAGACCGGCTATTATCACTGGGCGGGCACAGGCCAGATGTACTCCTCGGCGCGCGACATGGCGATCTTTCTTGCCGCGAACCTGGGCGAATTGCCGGTCGAGCGGTCGCTGCGCGAGGGGATGGCGTTGGCGCACCGCGGGGTGCTGCGCATCGGCCCGCACAACAGGCAGGCCTTGGCTTGGGAAACGATCTCCGGCGGAGCGCCGACCATCGTCGAAAAATACGGTGGTCTCAACAATGCGTCGGCCTATATCGGGATGGTGCCGAGCCGGAAGCTCGGCATCGTGATCCTGGGCAACCGGGGCAACCAATATCCCAACGAAGCCGGGCGGCGAATTCTGCTCGAACTCGCCGCCCACGAAGGTTCGCAGCAACACGCCAGATCGCACTGAAGAGCAGGCAGGCAGGCGCCGCGCTCATCGCGGCGCGTCAGGATGCGGCGGCTCTTGCTCAAGCACGCGCAACCTGCGCACGGTGAGTTCGTCGACCTCGAGCATGTGAAAGCGCGCCCTCTTCACCGTGACGCGGCCGACTGCGAGCCGGCCGATTGCCAACGCGCCGACCGCCAGCGCGCCGAAGGCGGCGGCACCGATCGCAAGCGCGATCATGCTGGCGGCAGGAGTGGCTTCAGGCCGGCGAATGATTCCACGCGGCATCGGCGACCTCCAGGTCATGCTTGCGGCATTAGGCCGTTGCGCTCCCGGTTTGTCCACCGGTGCAGTCATGTATCATCCCGGCGCAAGAACAACGCTTCCCAAGGAGTTATCATGTCAGTTCGTTCGAACGCGCTGTCGGTCGTGTTGCTCGCACTTGGCGGTTTGGTCTCCGCGCCCGTTAATGCCGATGCGCAGACCTATCCGAACCGTCCGATCAAGATCGTCGTGCCGGTGGGGCCGGCCGGCAGCTACGACATCGTCGGCCGGCTGCTCGCGGACCAACTGTCGAAGCGGCTCGGTCAGAGCGTGGTGGTGGAGAACCGGCCGGGCGCAGGAACGATCGTGGGCACCCAGGCGGTGATCAATTCGCCGCCCGACGGCTACACCTTGCTGGTGGGCGGCCTGAGCAACGTCGTGTTCAATGCCGGGCTCTACCAGAAGCTGCCCTATGATCCGCTCAACGATCTCGTTCCGGTCGCCCTGGTGTTCAACATTTCCTATACGCTGGTTGCCTACAAGGATCTTCCCTACTCCGCGCCGAAGGAGATCATCGCGGCGGCGAAGACGAATCCCGGCGCGCTCAAGCTGGCCAATGCGGGCACCGGGACCGGACAGCACATCATGGGCGCCGCCTTCATGAAATTCAGCGGCACGAAATTCCTCGAAGTGCCCTATCGCGGATCGGCGGCGGCTTTTCCCGATCTGCTCGCCGGGCGCGTCGATCTCTTCGTCGATTCGACTCCTGCCGCACTGCCATACGTCAAGTCCGGCCAAGCCAAGGGCGTCGCCATCCTTTCCGCCAAACGAAGCGCGCAGATGCCCGCCGTGCCGACCATGACCGAGTCGGGCGTTCCCAATCTCGAGATCGACTCCTGGATCGGACTGTTTGCTCCCGCCAAGACTCCGCCGGCGGCGATCGCCCGTTTGCAGCAGGCGATCGCTCAGTCGCTGCCGGAGCTCAAACCGCGCTTCGAGCAGAGCGGCGGCGAGGTGATCGACCTGGCGCCTGAGCAGCTCAAACCGTTCATCGCGTCCGAATACGCCAAGTGGATCAAGATCATTCAGGAAGCCGGCATACGACTTGATTGAGCCGGCTTGCGGGAGGCCGGGCGCCGCCGCTACCGGGGTTGTACCGGACGAATTCGTTGTTGTAGCGTTGCAGAGCCCCCGAGGTCGCGGCAACGACGTGACCAGGACGGAACTGGCGTCGCGACCCCTGGCTTCACGGGAGGTATGACGATGGCGCAGCTACATGTTCTGATGGGCGGGGAGTCGATGCGCGCGCGGCCGGTGGTTCGCAAGATCGCCTTGGCCGATCTCTGGGACGCGCTCAAACGGGGCGTCGACGACTTTTCGGCCATGCCGACATATGCCGTGCTCCTTTGCCTCATCTATCCGATCGTCGGGTTGATCCTGGCCCGGTTGACCTTGGGCTACGCCATCCTGCCACTCTTGTTTCCGCTCGCCGCCGGCTTCACGCTGGTCGGACCGTTCGCTGCTATCGGGTATTACGAGCTGAGCCGGCGCCGCGAGCAGGGTCTTGCCGTTTCGTGGCAAGATGCCTTCGATGTGCTGCACTCGCCGTCGCGCGGCGCGATCGCGGTGCTGGCGCTGCTGCTGCTGGTAATCTTCGCGGCCTGGATTGCAGCCGCGCAGGCAATCTACATTGCGTATTTCGGCTACGAGCCGGCGGCCGAGATCCCGCATTTCTTCCGCCAAGTCCTCACCACGTCTCCCGGCTGGAGACTCATCGTGGTCGGGAACCTGGTGGGATTCCTGTTCGCCGTCGTGGTCTTGATCATCAGCGTCGTCTCGTTTCCGCTGCTACTCGACCGCGACGTCGGCGCGGTCGAAGCGGTGCTGACCTCGTTGCGCGTGGTCGCCGTCAATCCGCTGATCATGGCGGTGTGGGGGTTGATCGTGGCCGCCCTCCTGTTGATCGGCTCGTTGCCGTTGTTCTTCGGTCTGGCGGTGGTCGTGCCGGTGCTGGGACATTCGACCTGGCATCTCTACCGCAAGGTGGTCGAGCCCGATCCTGGACCTCGCCGGGAACTCCCGCGACCGGCGACCAGGCGTCACTATGCCGCGCAGTTTCCGGCCTCTCTCTTCGCCGGCGAGGACGAGCCGAACGTGGGCGATCGTGGCGGCGGCGCCGACCGAAAGGGCTGAGCGGTCGCCCCGCACCGACACGCGATATCCGCACACGACGGAACGGCCTCGAAATCCACCGCGGCCGACCAGCGAGCGCGCATGGAGGAAACCTCACGCGTTAAGGCGGGCATCCGCCCCGGCCAGCTCGCGCATCTGGGTCACGCGCCGCGGCAGGTCGCTCCCCGCCTCCAGCTCGTAGCCGACGGCTCGCAGCGTTCCGTTCGCCGCGCACATCTCTACGGCGATGCGGGTGAACGGATTGAGCACCGGCGGGGTCACCCACGCCAAACGGGCGTGTGCGAAGGAGTGCGGCCAGGTTGAAAGCGCCTCGCGCCGAGCGCGGCTGCGCGCCGCGGCCTCGTCCGACGACACGGTAAGCAACAGCGTGGTGCAGACGCGCGCCTCCCACGGCGGGGTGCCGCGCAGCCAATCATTGGCGCTCGATGTGTCCTCGGTGCGGGTGGCGAAAGCATCCTCGGTCCGCTCGATCACACAGCGCTCGCCGCGCTCGCATCCGATCAGCGTCAAGATGACCGGACGGGCGACCGGCACGGTCTCCAGCCGGTGTCTGGCCTCGCCGAAATCGCGGCAGGTCTCGAACACCTCGCGCAGCAGATGGTCGGGCGGGCAGAAGCGGATCGGCCACGCCTGCACCGCGTTCAGCGCGAGATCGTAGGGTCGCAGCCACGGCTTGCGGGTCCGGCGCCAGAGCGGAGCCTGGTTGATCACGGCGGCGAAGCGCCCGGGCGCGGAGGCGGTCAGCACCCCGGCATAGCCGGGCCAGGTGACGTTGAGGAATTCCCCCGCGCTGCCGCGCATGCGCGCGATCTCCATATGGCGGCCGAGGCCGGGAAACGGCCAATCCAGCGTCCGCGCGAGCCACGGCGCCCCGTCCTCGTCGCGAGCGGCCGTCGTGCAGCCCCATTCGTACGAGCTGTTGAGAAACCAGATGCCGGGAAAGCCGAGTGTCGCGGCAATCGTCTCGACGTCCTTGACGTAGGGCGAGCGCGATCGCCGCAGCCAGCGGCGGGCGAACACGTCCATGGCGGGAAGCAGTGGCCGAACGGATCGCGGCAACCAAGTAACGCAATCGTCCCGCAACGCGAGCGCGCGGGCGCGTCCCTCGGCGGCGTGGCGCACGGCGCCGCCGTCGCGTACGTCCACCACGGGGATGGAAACCAGGTCGGGCACCGCCGCATTCATCGCGCCCGACGCTTACGACAGTTCGTACCTCGAGGCCAGATGCCTACCGGCGCGATGCGAGCGGGCCGGGGCCGAGCGCGTCCGCCAGCTTGCCGTCGCGTGGCGCCGCGAGCTCGGCGTCCGAGCGGGCCGCGACCGGGTGACGCGGCAGCCTCGGAATTGATCATTGGCCGCGCCCGCGACATTCTTTAGAATCTTCCGGGGGTGTCCGTGATGTCTCGCGTGGAGGGGCAAGAGTGATCAAGGTGGCAGCCGGCGTGCTGGGCGTTGTCGCGGTTGCAACCCTGGCAACGCTGGTATTCGGCGA
>JBAUOM010000013.1:0-10625 GCA_049579765.1 Xanthobacteraceae bacterium | reverse complement strand
GAAAATCCTCGCCCACCAAGTCACCGCATGGCAGGAACACCGTAACAAGCACCACGCCAAGGCCAACTGGCAAAGTCGGGATCGGGAAAGGCGGGCCGCATGCGCTCGAATCCGTCCTGCGCGGCCAGCCGGCGGGCGGCCTCGCGCACGTAGGCGGCAAGCCGCAGAGCCGCTCCCGGACCCGCCGCGCCGGCAAATACATTGCGTTCCAGGGTGACGGCAAGCGCCCGATCGTCCGCCGCCTCCAGCGCAGCGCGATAGGCCGCCTGGCGGCTGTAAAAGGCGGCCCCGATCCGGCGCATCTTACGTGGCACCGCGAGATCGCCCACACCCATTTCCCGCATGCTGTCGTCCATGTCGCGGCAGAACCGGTCGAAAAGGGCTTGGCCGAGCGCGCGCAGTGGCGCCGGCTCGCCTTCCAGGCGCCGCAGCAGCAGCACGGCGTGGAGCATGACCATTTCCAGCCGGCCGTTAACCGTATCCGGCACTCCATAGACTTGGTAAAAGGCCGGCGCGCGCGCCTGTGCCACGATCGTGCCATAGAGAGCAGCGATGGTATCGTCCCGCGGGGTGTGGCGAAACAGGCGCAATATCATCGGGTTAGCTCAGCAGCCTGGGGGCCGCAAAGAGGAGCATCGGCGAGCGGGGCATGGTAGCGCCGGATACTTCGCGCGGTCGCCGAAAGCAACGGTGATATGGGGATCACGAGCCGGATGAACAGACCGATCCGTCCACGACGCACGGCCCTCGCCGGGATCGCGGCCATGCTCGCGCTCGGCGTGCTGCTCGGCGGCTGCTTTTCCGAAACCTACCAGCGCGGCTACATTCTGCCCGACGGCGCGCTCGAGCAAATCCCGATCGGATCCACCCAGGAGCAGGTCCTGATCGTGCTCGGCACGCCTTCGACGGTCGCCACGCTGAGCGGCGAGGCGTTCTATTACATTTCCCAGCGCGCCGAGCGGCCGATCGGCTTCATGCCGCAACAGGTGGTCGACCAGCGGGTGGTCGCGGTCTATTTCGACAAGAATCGCCGGGTGCAACGGCTCGCCGACTACCGCATGAAGGACGGCAGGGTGTTCGATTTCGTCAGTCGCACCACGCCGACCGGCGGCAAGGACTACGCCTACATCAACGCCATGTTCAAAGTATTCTGAGCCGCGAAACGCGCGATCCGTCGGCGCAAATCCGCTCGACCAAGTCCGCTCGACCAAGTCCGCTCGACCAAGAGGGGCCGACTGCCGCTGGTCAGCGCGGAGAGAAAACCCGAAACCACCCGCCCTTCGCCGATGCCTTGACGCGCTCGGAGGACGGGATTTGAACGAGCTCGGCGAGTTGCTTTCGCGACAGCGCGGCGCGAATGTACTTCAGTTTCGCGGCATCCTTGGCGACGACGCTCAGGCCCACGATCTTGTCGGGGGTCAGCATTTCCTTGGCGAAGAATTCGTCGCGCAGCCTGCGGGCAAGCGCTTCCGGCATGCCGGCAAACTCGGCATAGGCTTTGGGTGCGGCCGGGTCCGCATACATCCACTCGATGGTCTCCCGGTAGGCCTGCACGAAGCGGCCGAGAACCTCGTTGCGCTTCTGCAGCGTGTCGGCGTTCGCGATCATCACGCTGACCGTTCTGTCCCGGATCTTCGGGATCTCGTTCGCTTTCGCGACGACGCGAATCTTGCCCTGCTCGAGCGCTTCAACGCCGAACGGCGGCATCGCCCAACCGACGTCGATCTTGCCCGCGACGACTTGATCGAACGCCGCGGTCTCTCCCGACGTCAGTACCGGCCTCGCCTTGAGCCGGTAGCGATCCATGAGATCGAACACGTCGTATTGACCGGCCGTGCCGGTCTTCGAATAGGCGATGGTCCCGCCGCGGATGTCCTTGACCTTCTTGATCGGCGAACTCTCCGCCACGTACCAGTACTTGGGGGAGCCGGTCATGTTTGCGCCGATGATCCGCAGCGGCGCATCTTTGTCGACATAGGCGTGCAACACGTCCATGACGCCGACGCCCAGCGCCACGTCGGCACCGCCGGAGATCGCCGGCTGCTCGGCCTCCTCATCATCCGGCGCGTAGGTCAGATCGAGCGCGATGCCGTTCTTCTTGAAGATGCCGGCTTGCTGACCGAGCTGCGGCGCCGCGGTCTCCCAAGACCCGCGATGGGCGACGGTGACCTTCAGCGAATCCTCGGCCGATGCCTTCAACGTCGGCGTCAACACCGCTGCGGCGGCCACGACGATACAGCCCAGGTATCTCAGCTGCGGCATTGCTCACTCCCGTGGTCTCGAGCGCCGATCCGCGAACTCTGTACTCGTGACAAACGGTTTGCAACCGGCGCCGAGCGTATGCGCATCGCAGCAGCCGGCGCAGTCGTGAAAACGCCGCGTCGCGCGACGATTCGCCGCCTGCACGTGTCCGGTTCCCTAAACTCGCGAGATCCGGCCGGCACGCGTCCACGCGCATCTCGAATCCCAGGGGACCATGGCAACTTGATGACTCCAGTGCAGTTTTGCATTTTGAAGTCGGCAGGCCCGCGGGCTGCGATTGCGGTGGGAACTTCAAGCTCGTCACAAGATCGCTGCAGACCGAGCCGCGATTTCGTTCCGAGCATTTCGCGGCAAGCATCGGCTCGGGCGCATGAACCTATCCGAAACGCCTGCGGCTTTTCGGGGCGATGCGCTAGATCGGGATGTCTTTCTTCGAATCGTCATCCCGATCTAGCTTGTTGTCTGAGCATGATCTCTTTCCGAAAACCGCCGCACACTTTTCGGGATCATGCTTTAGGCGGGCGGCGGCGCGGTCGCCGTGCCCTGCAACTGATTCTTGATCTTCTCCAAGAGCCGCGGCAGTTCCACGGGCTTGGTGTCGAAATCGTCGCAGCCTGCTGCCAGCGCCCTTTCGCGATCCTCCACCAGCGCGTTGGCGGTCAGGGCAATGACCGGGATCGAGCGCGTGGAAGGCGCAGCCTTGAGGTGACGCGTCGCTTCCAGCCCGTCCATCACCGGCAAACTCATGTCCATCAGGATGAGATCGGGCTTCTCGGCGCTGGCCATGGTCACGGCCTGCTCGCCGTCGACGGCCACCACGACCTCGAAGCCGTTGCGCGCGAGCCGCCGCGACAGCATGTCCCGGTTCATCTCGTTGTCTTCGACCAGAAGGATTTTCGGCATCGGTCTCACCCCGCCGCGGCTGCGCGTTGTTTGCCCTCGGGCGCATGCATCACGCGCTGCTTCGCGATGGCCGACAGCGTGGAGCCGAGGCTGCCGATCGGTTGAGCGCCCTTGCTCAGGACGAGCAGGGTGCGCTCGGCCAGGAACGTCCGCTCCTGCTCGGTCAGCTCCTTCGCCGTCAGAACGACAATCGGCACGTCGACGAGCTTGTCCTCCTGCTGGATCCGGTTGAGGAACTCGAGGCCGTCCATCTCCGGCATCATCAGGTCCAGAAGGATGAGCGACGGCGCGGGATGGCTCTTGAGCCACTCGAGCGCAGCCCGGCCGTTGACGGCCTGGGATGTTTTCAATCCCGAGCCTTCGAGGGTCGTGCACACGATGTCACGGACCTCGGGGTCGTCGTCGACGATGAGCACGCGGGCCTGCGGCTCGTTTCCGGCGAAACGGCGCACCAGCGAGAGCAGGCGGGAACGGTCGATCGGCTTGGTCATGAACTCGGAAGCGCCGAGCGAATAGCCGAGATTGCGATCGTCCACGATCGTGACCATGATGACCGGGATGTGATCGAGGGCCGGGTCCGACTTCATCACGCCCAGCACCGACCAGCCGTCGACCTTCGGCATCATCACGTCGAGGGTGACGATGTCGGGCGGCGTCTTGCGCAGGATTTCGAGGGCCTCGGCGCCGTCGCGCGCGTGCAGCAGGCGATAGTTCTCCTTTGCCAGCGCCGCCGTCAGCAAGTCGTGGACGGCCGGATCGTCATCGACGACGAGCACGGTGAGGCCGGTTGCTTCCTCCCCGGGCGCCGAAGCCGGCAACGCGGAAGGCGCCGGCGCGGACGCCACGATCGGGTGGTCCGGCAACGTCATGATGAAGCTCGAGCCTTCGCCGGGCTTGCTCGTGACCTGGATCGCGCCTCCCAGCATGCTGGCGAAATGCCTGGTGATCGTCAGCCCGAGCCCGGTTCCGCCATAGTGGCGCGTGGTCGACGAGTCCGCCTGGGTGAAAGCCTGGAACAGGCGGCCGAGCTGCTCCTCGTTCATGCCGATACCGGTGTCGGACACGTGGAAGGTGAAACGCGTCGGGCCCGACGAGGCTTCCTCGCGCGACAGCGACAGGATCACTTTTCCATTCTGCGTGAATTTCGCGGCATTGCTGAGAAGGTTGATCAGGCTCTGCTTGAGCTTGGTGAGATCGGTGCGCATCGAGCCGATGTCGGGCGGGCAGCGGATGACGAGCTCGTTGCCGTTCTTCTTGACCAGCGGCTCGACGATCGTGCGCACCTCCTCGACGAGCTTGGCGAGATAGATCTGCTCGAGATAGACGTCCATGCGGCCGGCTTCGATCTTCGAAAGATCGAGTATCCCGTTGATCAGGTCCAGCAGGTGCTTGCCGGCTCCCTGGATCTTGTGCAGATCGCCGACCGTGGCGTCGTCGCCGCGGTCGGCCGCGTCTTCGACCAGGATTTCGCTGTAGCCGATAATGGCGTTGAGCGGGGTGCGCAGCTCGTGGCTCATATTGGCGAGGAAGATCGACTTCGTTCGCGACGCGGCCTCGGCTTCCGCGCGCGCCGTTTCCGCTTCATCGCGGGCGGCGCGGATCTCGCGAGCGTTGTCCCGGAACACGGCGAGCGTGCGGCTCATGTCGCCGAGCTCGTCGGGGCCGAGCGCCGGAATCGGAGTCGCGAGCTCGCCGCGCGCGATGGCGAGCATGCTGCCGGCGAGCTCGGTCAGCCGTCGGATGACGTAGCGGAACACGAACAGCCAGACGATCAGAGCGGCGATGACGAGACTCGCCGCTGCAATCAGGATCAGCCACAGGCGACTGTGGGCGATGGCGTCGGCGGAGAGCGCCGCCGTGGCGGTGGCTTCGCGCTCGGCGGTTTCATTGAGCCTTGAAACCTGACTGCGCAGATCGAGCCCGATGGTCTGCAGCGACGCCTGGTGCTCGGTGACGGCGCGCCGTTCCGGCAAGAGCTTTGCCTGGATGGACAATAGGCCGGCGTCCCCGTTGCCGAGGGCGATCAGCGACTCGACGGCGGTGCGAAGCTCGGCCGCGCGCGCGCGATCGAGCGCGGGGTCGGCCGTGACGGCCGCGAGATCGTGCAGCAAGGTGTCGGCGGCGGCCGCGAATTGCTCGCGCAATCCCGACAGCACGCCCGGATTCGCAGCCGTTGCGATCGTGCTGAGCAGGGTACTGACCCGAACGAAATCGGCGCGCGCCGCGTAGGCGGCCCGCAGCAGGAGAAAATCCTGCTGCAACCCCGCCAGGTTGGCCTGACCGGCCGCCGCCCGCTCGAGATTCGCCGCCATGCGCGACAACATGTCGTCGGTGATCTGCAACAGGCGACGCAGCCCAACCTCGTTGACCGCCACCGCGTCGCCGAGGGCATGGTCCTTTCGAGCGCCCAGCAGCAGCACCTCGCGGGTCGAACGGTCGAGCTCGCCGACCTCGGTGTTGATCGAGGCGACGAGCTGCTGCAACCGCGCCGCGGCGGCATCCTCGGAGATGATCGACTGCAGCTTGCCGAGGATGCTCCAGAGCTGGCCTATCTGGTCGGAAAGACGCTCCATGCGCTCGAAGCGCTGTACCTCGTCTTCGGCATTGCCGACCTCGGTCGCCAGCACGATGAGCTCGGCGGCCTTCGATTCGACGCCGAGCGACAGCTTGACCAGCGGAAGACTGACTTCGGTCAAGCGGTTCATGGCCGCATCGATCTCTTGGAAACGGATCAATGAGAGCCACGTCGCGCTCACCGTCAGCGCGGCAATGAGCGCGAACGCGAGCAGCAGCTTGCCGGCGATGCTGCGATACCACGGCCGGCGCGCCGGCGCGGGGTTGGGGTCGCTTGCCGTCGTCATTCGCAGGCTCGCGCGGCTGCAACCATGCGCCGATCCGGCGGCGCGAACGCGCGGCATAGCCAGCGAGCCCGGCGCGATCCCGACAGCGCGGCCGGCGCAGCCCCGCGGCGGAAGCGAATATCGGTCGATTGCAGGCGGTTCATCGTCGCGTCTTAGCCGAGGGCGAGCATGAGCGCCGCCATGTCGTCCGACGGCGGACGACCGGCCTCGAAGTCGCGGACCTGTCGGACCAGCGTGGGCAGCAAGTCCGGATCGCGTGGATTGGCGTGCGTCATGTAGCTGGCAACCCGGTCGTCGCCGAACAATTCGCCGGCGGGGTCGGCCGCCTCCGTGAAACCGTCGGTCAGGACCAGGATCGCGTCGCCGGCGCCGAAGGCCGTGTCGGCCGGTTTATAGACGGCATCCTCCGTGAAGCCAAGCGGAGGCCCGCCGTGCTGCCCCAGGCGCTCGACGCTGCCGTCGCGCCGCCGCAGATAGGGCGGCACGTGGCCGGCGCGGACATAACGCAGGCGTCCGGCCGTGAAATCGACCGTGCCGAGCAAGAAGGTGACGAACATGCCGGCATGGTTGCCGCTGGCGAGCGTGGCATTCACCAGCGCCGTCGCTTTCTCCGGTTCGCGGAACAGGGCGGCTGCGTCCGGTCGCGCCGCAAGCCCGCGCACCAGCGAGTGCGTTCGCGCCATCATCAGCGCGGCGCCGGCGCCCTTGTCGGACACGTCGCCGAGCGAGATCACCAGCAGATCCTCGCCGATGCGAAAATGATCGACCAAATCGCCGCCGATCTCCTGGGCGGGTTCGAGCACCACGTCGATGGCGGCGGTCCGGCCACCGATCGAGTCCCGCAGCGGAGGCGGCACCAGCGCCAGCTGCAGCATGCGCGCTTCGCCGAGCTCCATCTGCTTGCGTCGCAGCTCGTCGCGGGTGCGGTCGCGCAGCCCCTTCTTTTCAAGGCTCGCCATGACCCGGGCACGCAACAGCGTCGGATTGAACGGCTTGAAGATGAAGTCTTCGGCGCCCAGCTCGATGCAGCGCACGACCGGTTCGATCTCGTTCAGCGCGGAGATGACCACGATCGGCAGATCGTTGACACGGCCGTTGGCCTTGAGCCGCTCGAGAACCCCGAATCCGTCGAGTTCCGGCATCATGATGTCGAGAAGCACGAGATCGAAATTTCTGCGCTCGATCGCCGCCAAGGCTTCGATCCCGTTGCTCGCCTGCTCGATCTCGCTGATGCCGAGGCGCTGGAGCCTGCGCACCAGCAGGTCGCGGTTCTCGGGCACGTCGTCGACGACCAGCACCGCGGCGGCGGACGGCGTGCTCACGCCGCGGCCCCCTCGACCAAATCGGCGCGCCTGTCAATGAGCATCATCGGCCATCGTTTGAACAGGAGAGCGTTCCTCGAGAGCGTGGGACCGGACGGCGGGCGCCTCGTTCGCGACATTCGGTGAGCCTCAACAGCTCCGGCGCCGCCGGCGGGGCCAGGATGCTGGTAGGCCACGATATACCGCCCCACGTGCCAACTACGTGGCCGCAGCCAGCGGATTGGCACGCGGCCACGGTACACGCCGGGCCGCGGCGCCGGCAAGGCCGCGGAACGTGTTGCTTCCAGCCCTCGAGCACGGCGACCGAGCGGCGAACGTATCCGTCTCTGCGACCGCAGGTCTCATCCAGCCCGACTTTTTCGCGCGCTCCTCGTCCGGTACATGGTCCGGCAGGCATCTCCGTCCGACGATGACGCACGCCGCGCGGGGAGCTATAGTGCGACAATATGGCCGCTCGGGACGCTTGTCGAAGCGATGAACACTGGATCTCCGGTTTCGCCCCAGGCGGGATTATCGGCATCCTGTGAGATACGCATCGCCAACGACCTGTCCGAGATTGCGCGGGTGGCGGAAATGGTGGACGACTTCGCCGCCAGCCACCAATTCCCCAACGAGGTCATCGTCGCTTTGAACGTCTCGCTTGACGAAATCCTCAATAATATCATTTCCTATGCCTACGAGGACACGGCGCACCACGAGATCGTCGTGCGCCTCGCCTTGCATGACGGGAACGTCGAAGCGACCGTGGAAGACGACGGCAAACCGTTCGATCCGCTCGCGGTGTCTGCGCCCGATCTCACAAGCAGCCCGCGCGAAATCGGCGGCGTGGGGTTGCATTTCGTGCGCAAGCTGACGGATGAGTTGACCTATACCCGCCGCGACCGCATCAATCAGCTGCGCTTGATGAAACGCATCGGGCAATGACATGGAGACCGGCGGAAAGCCGCACGAGAACCATACTTGCCGGTGTCTCCCTTTGATTCCGAAGTTCGCGTCAGAGGGTACCGCGAGGGCTTGCGAACTTCGGAATCGGGGCACTAGGAGCACGGCATGAAACTGGTGGAAGCGATCGCCGAGGACGTCACGATCGTCGAGGCCTATGGCCGGCTCGACAGCACGACCGCGAGGGAGTTCGGCGATCGATTGGTCTCGCTGGTGCAGGCCGGCCGCAGCTCGCTGGTGGTCGATCTCAAGAACATCGCCTATATCAGCAGCGCCGGGTTTCGCGCCCTGCTCATTGCCCACCGGGCCGCGGCGGGACAGCATGGCAAGCTCGCGCTCTGCGGCGTGATCGGCGAAGTCAAACGCCTGTTCGACATCGGCGGCTTCACCGACGAGTTCGTGATCTGCCCCACGCAAGCCGACGGCATCGGCAAGCTGCGGCAGTGACGGGCACGCCCGACGCTCCCGGGCGGCTTCGGCTGGCTCGACTCGTCAGACAGTCGCTGGACCCGGGCCCCTGGCTCCGGTTGTGGCGGAGCACGCGACCGTCCGCGCAAACGAAGAAGCCCGGAGAATTCATTCACGGGCTCGACGACGTTCCACCGCCGCTGCTTACCGCATTCATCGGCTTCCAGCACGTCAGCCTGGTGCGGATCCAGCTCATTTTTCCCGCGCTCCTGATTCAATTGGCCGAGATGCCGACCGAGGCCTCGGTCAACATGCTCAGCCTCTCGCTGATCGCGCTCGGCGTTGCCGCCATCCTGCAATCGCTGCCAAAAGGGCCGGTCGGCAGCCGATATCTCTGTCCGTCGTGCCATGACGGCATCTTCCTCGAACCGTCGATTGCCGCCCTCAAGCTCGGCGGTCTGCCTCTCGTCTTCGGCATGACCGTGGTTGCGGGGATCATTCAGTCCGCGTTGTCGCCGATCCTGCATCGCATCCGACCGCTGCTGCCGCCCGAGATCGGCGGGCTCGTGGTTTTCCTGGTCGGCACCAGCCTTGCGGCGATCGGATGCCGTTACGTGATCGGGGTCGGCGTGAAGGCGCCGGTCGGGCGCGAATATTGGCTGGTCGGGGCGGTCACGCTCATGACCATGGTGGGCCTGAACGTCTGGGGCAAGGGCCAGGCCAAGCTGTTCTGCGCGATGATGGGAATCACGACCGGTTATGGCGCGGCGATGCTCACCGGGGTGTTGTCGAAAGAAGCGTGGGGCGTGCTCAACGAATTGCATCTGTTTGCCATACCGCACTTTCCCGATGGCGGTCTGGCGTTCTCGCCGGCCATGATCCTGCCCTTCACGGTCGCCGCCCTCGCCGTCACCCTCAAGGGGATCGGCGACATCACGGCGCTGCAGCGGATCAATGACGCCTCCTGGGTGCGCGCGGAGATGGGCTCGATCAGCCGCGGCACGCTCGCCAACGGCCTCGCCAACATCTTCGCCGGCCTCGTCGGCACGCTCGGCCTCACGCCGTCCACCGCCAATATCGGCTTGCAGGCGGCGACCGGCATGAGCAGCCGGGTGATCGGATACGCCGTGGGCGCGATCCTGATCGTGCTCGCCTTTCTCCCCTCGGTCACCGGCTCGCTCATCCTGATGCCGCGTCCGGTGATGGGGGCGGCGCTGCTGTTCTCGGCCTGTTTCGTCATGATCAGCGGGCTGCAGACGATCACCTCGCGCATGCTCGATGCGCGGCGCACCCTCGTGATCGGTCTCGGCATTGCCAGCGGCGTCGCGGCGGAGATCATTCCGAGCTTCGCCCACGATATCCCGCACGCGCTCCAGCCGATCGTCAGCTCGTCCATCGTCCTCGGCACCGTCACCGCGTTGCTGCTCAACGGCGTATTTCGTATCGGCCAGCGGCAGCGGGTGGCGCTCGCGCTTGATCCGGCGGCCGCGGATGCGGTCGCGGAGGTGAACGAGTTCTTCGACGCGGCCGGCCGCGGTTGGGGCGCGCGCCCCGATGTGATGGTGCGCGTCGCGTTCGGCATCAACCAGGCGATCGAGGCGATTCGCGAGCACTGCGAGCCGCAGGGGCCGATCACGATCGAAGCGCACTTCGACGAATTCAACCTGGATGTGAGGATCAGCTATCGCGGCGAGGCGCTGGAATTTCCCGATGAGCGGCCCTCCGGGCGGGAGATCATGGAAACCGAAGCGGGCTATCGGCGGCTGGCAGGCTTCATGCTGCGGCAGAATGCCGATCGCATTCGCACCTCCGCCAAGGACGGCGCGACGGTGCTGGAGTTCCACTTCGACCACTGAGGGCGGCGGCGTGGCCGCCGGAGATGCCGGCGGCGGATTTTGCAAGCCGGCGCGGGAGGCCGGCCCCGCGC
>JBAUOM010000012.1:0-5205 GCA_049579765.1 Xanthobacteraceae bacterium | reverse complement strand
CGCGACGGCGAGCTCGACCGCCTGCCGCGCGGTCAACTGGCCGAGCGCGTTGCCGGCATCGATCACGATGGCGCCGCCGCGGTCGCTGACCACCTCGCCGGCGCTGCGCCGCGACACCGAGCCTTTGTCGATGCGCTCGATATACATGGGCAGCAGCATCACCCCGTGCGACGCGACGCCCTCGAGGTCGGCGGCGACCAGGTCGCCCGCCACCAGCCGCGCGTCGTCCCGCGCAATTCCGGCGGCGACGAGAATGTCGGCGACGGCCGCGGTCAGCCGTTGCGCCTCGATCGCAACGCTCCCGCCGCCGGCCGATCCGGCCGCCATCAGCGGGCGTCCTCGTCGTTGGAGTACCAGGACGGCCGCTGCGGATAGTGCGGGCCGTCGTAGACCTCGAGCACGATCGTCTCTTCGTGCGCCAGCGTCGGGCCGTGCACGTTGCCCTTCGGATTCCAGTAGAACGATCCCGCCGTCAGCGTCACGCCCGTCTTGGTGTACTCGTACCTGCCCTGAAGGCAGAACATGAACTGGTTCGAGGCGTGCAGATGCGGTTCGGGAATGCTGGCGCCCTTGTCGAACTTGATCAGGGCGATCGACGCACCGCTCGCTTCGTCGCGCCAGAGCATCTTTTCCGACACGCCCGGCAGCGACTTCGCCCGCCATGGAACATCGTTGCTTTGCAGCAGGACCTCGTCGAGGCTGGGCATGCCGGCCGGCATCGGCGCTGCGATTTTTTGCTCGGTCATTCGCTGATCTCCGTTGTCGTCCTTGCCTGTCGTTTGCTGTCGGGCCTGCTCACCGCGCGGGCGGCGGGCCGTGGCGCCGCGTCACGCCCTGGATTTGCATCAATCTGCCCTTGAGGCTGTCGATGTGCTCGCGCATGGCCGCGGCAGCGCGCTCGCCGTCGTGCCTGGCGATGGCATCGGCGATCGCGGCGTGCTGGCGGGTCGTGGCCTGCACGTCCATGGTCTGCCAGAGGTGGAGATACCAGTAGCGGATCGAGCGCTCGTGCAGTTGCTGGGCGAAATCGCTCAGCACGGAATTTCCCGAGCAGTCCGCGAGCCTGCGATGGAAGGCCCGGTCGCAGGCGATGAAATCGTCGATGCCGGGACCGCTCTTGAGATGCCGGGTGGCGTTGGCGAGCGCCAGCAGCGTCTTGCCGTCCTCGGCGGAGACACGCCCCGCCGCCGCCTTGGCGAGCTCGGCCTCCACCGCCGCCCGCGATTCGAGGATCTTGATGATCTCCGAGATGCTGTCGGGCAACACGACGACGCCCTTGCGCGGCATGATCTCGACCAGGCCTTCGAGCTCGAGCCGCTGCAAGGCCTGGTGCACCGGCGTCCTGCCGAGCTGGAGGAGGGCCGATATCGCCGCCTCGTTGAGGTACTGGCCGGGCAGGAAATAGAGCGTGATGATCTTCTCCTTGATCTCCTCGTAGGCCTTGGCGACGAGCGAATTGTACTTGCCGGACGCCTTGGTCTTTTCCTTGTCCATGGCGCCGGCGCCGCGGGCGCCGGTCCTCGACGCTGCGGCGACCTGCCGTCCTCGTGCGTATCTGACCATGCGAACCTGCGGACCCTTGGTTTCGACCTTCAATGCGATGCCGGCGCCGGCGGCAGCCATGACGACATCAGTCGTTCGCCCATTCCCACCAGCGCATAGGCGAATATGCCGAGCGCCGACAACGCGAACAGGGCGGCGAATGCCAGCGGGGTGTCGAGCTGGGACGTGGCGCTGAGCAGCAGATAGCCGAGCCCCTCGCTCGAGCCCACGAATTCCCCGATCACGGCCCCGATCACCGCCAGCGTGATGGCGACCTTGGCACCGGTGACCACGAACGGAAGCGCGGCGGGAAGCTGAACCTTGAGGAAGACCTGCAGCGGCGATGCATTCAAGCTGTGCGCCAGTTCCAGGAGCTCCTTCGGCGTGGCGCGCAGCCCGGCGGCGGTGTCGACGATGACGGGAAAGAACGCCACCAGCCACACGATGGCCAGCTTCGATTCGAGGCCGGTCCCGAGCCACACCAGGATCATGGGCGCCAACGCCACTTTCGGCACCGATTGCAGCGCGATCAGGAGCGGGTAGAACATCAGGTTCAACGGCCGCGAGTTCGCCACCGCGACGGCGAGCGGAAGCCCGACCAGCAGCGCCAGCAGAAATCCGTACAAGGTCTCCTTGAGGGTGACCCAGCCTTCGCTGATCAGAAGATCGCGCCGGATGATCAACGAGCGCAGCACCTTGTCCGGCGACGGCAGCACCACGGTCGGAATCGCGAGCAGCCAGCACGCCAGCAGCCAGACGGCGATGATGAGCGCGACCCCGGCCGCGGGATACAGGAGCTGCGAAAGGAGGCGCCATCTCATGGTAACGATGCCTCCTCGGCCGCCGGCGCGACGACGCCGAGCGCTTCGCTCGCGATCCGCTCGGCCGTGGTGAACGTTGCCGTGAAGCGCAGCTTGTGGCTGCGCGGATAGGCGAGCGCGATCGGTATTTCCATCTCCACCCGCCCCGGCCGTTTGCTGAAGACGACGACCTTGGCGGACAGGTAGACGGCTTCGGAAATCGAATGCGTCACGAACAGAACCGACGCCTTGGTTTCGTGGCGGATGCGCAGCAGCAAATCGTTCATGTCCATTCTGGTGAGCTCGTCGAGCGCGCCGAACGGCTCGTCCATCAGCAGCAGCCGCGGCCGGTGAATGAGCGCGCGACAAAGCGCGACGCGCTGCTGCATCCCGCCGGAGAGCTGATGCGGCCGCGCCGAGAGAAAGCCGGAAAGTCCCACGAGCTCCAGCAGCTCGTGCGCGTGCCGGCGCGCCGCCGCGTCGTTCCTGCTCAGGATCTCCATGGGAAACAGGACGTTGTCGAGGACGTTGCGCCACGGCATCAGGCTCGGCGCCTGAAACACGAAACCGTAGTCGCCCATCGGCTTGGTGATCTCGCGTCCGCCGATCGCGACCGATCCGCCCGACTTCGCAATCAGACCGCCGACGATGCGCAACAGCGTGGTCTTGCCGCAGCCGCTCGGTCCCAGCAGCGCAACGAGCTCGCCCTGCTCGAACTGAAAACTGGCGTCATCGAGGGCCACCACGGGCTCGAGCGCGCTCGAGCCGAGCTCCTCGACCGCAAACACCTTGCGCACATTGCGGATCACCCCGAACGCCATCGCGCCGCTCGCTGTCCGTCCGCCGGCCCGAAACTTGCTTTAAGGGCGAGCCGCGGAGCCCCAATCCGGCGCCCGCCGCCACGACGGAGCGTCTTGAGTATCACGTGAAATATCTTATGATATTTCCTGCGTCAAACGGCGGCGTGACGGCCGGCATGCGGCGCGCTAGATCGGGATGACTTTTCTTCGAATCGTCATCCCGATCTAGCTTCTTGTCTGAGCATGATCTTTTCCGAAAACCGCTGCACACTTTTCGGGATCATGCTTTAGCTGTGGGAACGGGTTCTTCGCCAATCAGGAGACATCCATGCTTCGACCGTTGCTCGCATGCGTGACCGCGCTGGCCGCCGTCGCGACCCCGCTTTTCGCTTCGGCCGCGCAGGCGCAGGAGCAGGACGTCAAATTCGTCCTCGATTTCATCAGCCTGGGCCGCCATGCACCGTGGTACGTGGCGCTCGGCAAGGGCTATTTCAAAGACGAAGGCTTGAACGTCACCATCATGCCGTCGAAGGGCACTGCGGACGCGATCCGCACCGTCGCAACCGGGGGCGCCCAGTTCGGCTTCATCGACATCCCGAGCCTGGTGGCGTCCGGCAGCGCCGGCGCCGCGATCAAGATCGTCGCGGCCAACTACCAGAAGCCGCCCTACTGCATCTTCTCCCTGAATCCGGGCGCCAACGTCACCGAGCCCAAGCAGATGGCGGGCCTCGAGCTCGGCTCGAGCACCGCGTCGTTCGTGCCCAAGATCTGGGCGGCGTTCATGGAAATGAACAAGGTGGACAGCAAGACACTGAAGGTGGTGAACATCGATGCCGCCTCGCGCGTGCCGATGCTCGCCGCCGGCAAGGTGCAGTCGATCGATCAGTTCCTGATGAGCGAGCCCGCCATCCGCCGCGCCGTGACCAACGCCAAGCCGGTCTGCCTGTTCGCCGGCGACTATGGCCTCGAAATCTACGCCAACTCCATCGGCGTGTCCGAGGAGTACCTGGCGAAGAATCCGGAGGTCGTGAAGAAATTCGTGCGCGCCGCGCTCAAGGGCTGGAAGGATGCGCTCGCCGACCCGGAGGAAGCGGCGCGCATCGAGATCCAATACGTCAAGGCGCTCGATCCGCAGATCGTGGTCGAGGAGATCCAGATCCTCAAGCGCATCGCCATTACGCCGGACGTGGAGCAGAACGGCTTCGGCTACATCTCGATGGAGCGCATGAAAAACACCGTCGACTTCATCAACAACAACATCGAGGTGCCCGGCGACAAGCTCACGGCCGAGCAGATCTTCCGTCCGGGCTATCTGCCGGCGGAGCCGATCAAGCCGTAACGCTCGATTGCGGCCGGGCGCGCCTTGACGACGACAACGCCAGCGAGTGCAAACATCTCGGATACAACCCGCTTCTGTAAATAACAGGAAAAATACAGGTCGGCCGCCCGCACCGAGCTCGCTTCCATTCGCGCGCCGGCACCCTGCCCGAGGACGCAGTGAAGCGCGCCTTCGGCCGGGACCGAGTGCGTTGCCGCCGACGCGAGCAACTCGAGCGCCCTGTTGGCGATGCGCCGCCCGCGTCTTTCCTTCTTCACGATTTCAAACAGCGCAGTCTTCTTCGTTCCCGCGGCGCGTTGCTGCGCCCGGGTTTCTCTTTCTCGTCCCTGGCCGCCTTCGCCGAAGCGCCGGCGGCTATGTCTGCCGTAGCCCTTGCCGCTGCGAGCCCGCCCCAACCGAGGGGCGGAGGAGCGCCGGGAGGCGGTATCCTCATTCCGTCGCGCTCGTAAGGCGCGTCACCACGTTTGCGAGACGCGGCCGTCCGGGGCAAACCGGAACGGGCCTCGCGGCGCTCCACCTGGCGATGTTGGGCCCGCTCCGCGCCATCCGGCTCCGCAGTTGCCTGCGGCTCCGCTGCGCGGGCGACCTTCGCTGCCGGGTGTCGCGCCCGGTCGGCCGAAGGTCCCGAACCTCCCGGGCACGGTTTACGAGCCGCGGCCGGCACGCCACTCCCCGCTCCGCCTTCAGGATCGTCTCCGGAGACGCCCCTCGATGAGCGGGGATG
>JBAUOM010000011.1:0-11177 GCA_049579765.1 Xanthobacteraceae bacterium | reverse complement strand
CCCCCTTCGTATTACCGCGGCTGCTGGCACGAAGTTAGCCGGGGCTTCTTCTGCGGGTACCGTCATTATCTTCCCCGCCGAAAGGGCTTTACAACCCTAGGGCCTTCATCACCCACGCGGCATGGCTGGATCAGGCTTGCGCCCATTGTCCAATATTCCCCACTGCTGCCTCCCGTAGGAGTCTGGGCCGTGTCTCAGTCCCAGTGAGGCTGATCATCCTCTCAGACCAGCTACTGATCGTCGCCTTGGTGGGCCGTTACCCCACCAACTAGCTAATCAGACGCGGGCCGATCCTTCGGCGATAAATCTTTCCCCGTAAGGGCTTATCCGGTATTAGCCCAAGTTTCCCTGGGTTGTTCCGAACCAAAGGGTACGTTCCCACGTGTTACTCTCCCGTCTGCCGCTCCCGTGTTGCCACGGGCGCTCGACTTGCATGTGTTAGGCCTGCCGCCAGCGTTCGCTCTGAGCCAGGATCAAACTCTCAAGTTGGATGAGAACTTTTCCCGGCTGATCACAACGTTTGACGAGGTCCCACGCCTAGTCGCGCGCACTCGGGTGCGGGCGATTGTGCATCGCACGCACCTGCCGCTTGCACGACGAGGGTGTTGACCTGAAACGTCGACCGCCGAAGTCTCGTCCGGCCGCAAACCCAATCGAAGACACGTCTCCGATCGAGGAAGCGGCGCGCAGGGACTCCGCCGTCCACGTTTCTCTTTCTTCCTATTCACCTATCAAACAGCCCGGGACCGCGGCGGCCCCACCCCCCGGTAGCCCGGAGAGCCGTCGAAGCCCGCAACCTCCGATTGAGATCGGAAGCTTGGTCACCGAATATCAGTGAGGAGCTTCGAAGACGCGCCGTCGCACCGAGGCGGCGGCGTGCCGAATGACCGGTATATAGGCGCTCGACCACTCACGTGTCAACACCCCGGGAGGGGAAAATCTGCCCTCCCGGTGCCGCCCGGCAACAGCGATCTTGATAAGCAATATAGGGGGTTTAGAGCGCATGGAAAGGCCGCCCACGCCGTACTGCGGCCACATTCCTCCGCCCCTCTACCCAACGCAGTGGGAGGTGTCACTTCGGGGGGAACTGCGCCGGCGTCCCACGATCTGGACGGACGGTGTCACCCAACGATTAGGCCAGAAGACTTAGGACGCGGTCGTTGACGGACCGTGGAGGAGGCGGCGTGCGCCGGCCCTTCATGTCAACGCCGGTCGTCCCGGTCGCGTTGGCACCTTCGGTGTTGCGGTGAACCGTCCGCACCCACGGACGGAGGGGACGTCGGGCTTGGATCAGGGCAGACGGCGCGGGGCATTTCGTTCGAACTGGGAGGCCGAGCACATCGATCTCGGCAACGAGCCGCCGTTGTCGGTCGACGGCGAGAATACCGGCCTGGTCGACCGTCATCGCGTCTCGGTGCAGTGGTTCAGCGGCACCATCCTCGCCGGCCTGTGCGGCGCCGCGCTCATGAGCGGCGCCGTTTTTGCGGCTCTCGACGGCGAGACCAATTTCGCCACCGTGCCCGAAGGGATCGAAGCCGGCCTGCGCGGCGCGGTCAGCGCCGTCATCGACCGCGTCGCCAATGTCGCACGCAAGGCCGACCGGTTGCCGCCGCCCGGCGAGGCCAATGCCGCGCGCCAAGTGATCCGCGTGTCCACCACGACGCGCGGGAGCGGCAACCGCGAGATCGTGCGCGTGCGTCCTTTCGTTCGCGTCGCCGGCAACCTGTCGCTCTCGGTATCGGAGCTCTCCGCCAACATCCCTCCGTTCAATGCGCAAAAGATCATTGCCCGATCCGTAGGGATCCCGGCCAACGCGGAAGATGCCGCCGGCACCGAGCCCGATGCCGAGGTCTCGTTCGTCACCCGCGACCTCGCCACGGTATTGCCGCGTGCGAAGATCGCGGCGGTGGCCTCCCTCGAGGAGGTGCTGGCGCGCGTGCGCGAGGCCGCCAGCTGGGACGGCAGTTCCAGCCAAAAGCCGGCGCTGCTGGCGAGCTCGATGCCGGCGCTACTCACCGCCTACGCGCCGGAGCGCCACGGCGACCCCTATGCCGGTTTCGAACCCCGCATCGTGCCGGAGAACGTCACCCTGCTGCCGAAGACCACCGCGCAGGTCACCGGCGGCAACGCCTGGAACGAACGGACGATCGTGCTCAAGAAGGGCGATTCCGTCGCCGCCACTCTGCACGAGATGGGCGCGACCGCGGACGAGGTGAAGGCGATAACGGCGGCGTTCGGCGGGCGCGGCAAGGACAGCAGCCCGCGGGACGGCTACAAGTTGCGCGTGCTGCTCGCACCGGCGAGCGACGGCAGCCGGCTGCGGCCGGTGCGCGTCGTCATCGCCACCGATACCAATGTCGAGGCGATGGTGGCGTGGTCGGAGACCGGCAAATACGTCGCCGTCGACGTGCGCAGCGCCAACCGGGTGGCGTCTTCCGACGACGACGAGGACGACGGCAAGAGCGTACGGCTCTATCAGAGCATCTACGAGAC
Source organism: Xanthobacteraceae bacterium (assembly GCA_049579765.1). Taxonomy (GTDB): domain Bacteria; phylum Pseudomonadota; class Alphaproteobacteria; order Rhizobiales; family Xanthobacteraceae; genus VAZQ01. Next base: position 8,684 of record JBAUOM010000011.1, on the reverse strand, counting down.
CGCGCTCCGCAATCACGTCCCGCGGCCGGTGATCGACGACCTGATCCGCATCTATTCCTACGACGTCGATTTCCAGCGCAAGGTTCAGCCCGGCGATTCGTTCGAGATCCTGTACGCGGGCGAGGACGAGAACGCCAACGACAACAGCAAGGCGGATATCCTGTTTGCCCTACTGACGACCGGCGGGGAGACGCGAAAGTTCTACCGCTACCAGACCGGCGACGACAATCTCGTCGACTATTACGACGAGAGCGGCAAGAGCGCGAAGAAATTCCTGGTGCGCAAGCCGGTCTCCGACGGAAACATCACCTCCGGCTTCGGCGGCCGCAATCACCCCCTGCTCGGCTACAGCAAGATGCATACCGGCGTCGACTGGGGCTCCGCGACGGGCACCCCGGTGTTCGCCGCGGGCAACGGCATCATCGAGCAGGCCGGATGGGAAGGCGGCTACGGCAAGTACATCCGCATCCGCCACGCGAACGGCTACGAGACCGCCTACGGCCACATGTCGGCTTTCGCTCGCGGCATGGAGCGGGGCAAGAAGGTCCGGCAGGGGCAGGTGATCGGCTATGTCGGCTCCACCGGGCTGTCCACAGGTGCGCACCTGCATTACGAGATTCTGATCAACGGCCGCTTCGTCGATCCGATGAAGATCAAATTGCCGCGCGGCCGCGCGCTGGAGGGCGCCATCCTCGCCGGCTTCGACCAGGAACGCACACGGCTCGACGCCATGATGACCCGTGCCGTACCGTCGCCGCGCTACGCCCAAACCAGGTGACTGATGCCACACTGAGCATCAGTCATCCGACATTTCGTGCTCCAGATTACGCCGCGACCGCGAGCTTGCCGTTGAAGGTGAGCCCCTGCTTGTCCGCCGAGATGACGACCTTCTCGCCATCCTTGACACGCCCGGACAGGATCAGCTCGGACAGCGGATCCTGTACCGACTTCTGGATCACCCGCTTGAGCGGGCGCGCGCCATAGGCGGGATCCCAACCCTTATCGGCGAGCCAGTCGCGCGCCGAAGGCTCCAGCACCAAGCTCATCTTGCGGTCCTCGAGCAGCTTCGCCAGCCGTGCCATCTGGATGTCGACGATTTTCGTCATGTCGCCGCGCTTGAGCCGGTGGAACAGGATGATCTCGTCGATCCGATTCAGGAATTCAGGGCGGAAGTTCGCCCGCACCACCGCCATCACCTGGTCGCGCACCGCATCGGTGTCCTGACCCTCCGGCTGGTTCGCCAGGTATTCGGAGCCGAGATTGGAGGTCATCACGATGAGCGTGTTGCGGAAGTCCACGGTATGACCCTGGCCATCCGTGAGGCGGCCATCGTCGAGCACCTGCAGGAGCACGTTGAACACGTCGGGGTGCGCCTTCTCGATCTCGTCGAACAGCACCACCTGATAGGGCCGCCGCCGCACGGCCTCCGTGAGCGTGCCGCCCTCCTCGTAGCCAACATAGCCCGGCGGCGCGCCGATGAGCCGGGCGACCGAATGCTTCTCCATGTACTCCGACATGTCGATGCGGACCATCGCCGTTTCGTCGTCGAACAAGTATTCCGCCAGCGCTTTGGTGAGCTCGGTCTTGCCGACACCGGTTGGCCCCAGGAACATGAACGAACCGATCGGGCGATGCGGGTCCTGCAAACCGGCTCGCGCGCGGCGCACAGCGGTCGACACCGCCTTGACGGCTTCCGCTTGCCCGATGACGCGTTTGCCCAGTTGCTCCTCCATGCGCAGGAGCTTCTCCTTCTCGCCCTCGAGCATCTTGTCCACCGGTATCCCGGTCCAGCGCGAGACCACTTGCGCCACGTGATCGGCGGTCACCGCCTCCTCGACCATGGCGCCCTTGCCCTCGGCGGCCTCGATGCCCTTGAGCTTCTTCTCGATCTCGGGAATACGGCCATAGGCGAGCTCGCCCGCGCGCTGATATTCCCCCTTGCGCTGGGCATTGGCGAGCTCGACCCGCAAATGATCGAGCTCGGTCTTGAGCTTCTGGGCGTCGGAGAGCTTCTCCTTCTCGGCTTTCCACCTCGCGGTAAGATTGGCGGACTGCTTCTCGAGCGCGAGCAACTCCTTCTCCAGTCGCTTGAGCCGCTCCTTGGAGCCCGGATCGGTTTCCTTCTTGAGCGCCTCCTGCTCGATCTTGAGCCGCACGATTTCGCGGTCGATCGAATCGAGCTCCTCGGGCTTGGAATCGACCTGCATCTTGAGGCGCGCCGCCGCTTCGTCGATCAGATCGATCGCTTTGTCCGGGAGAAAACGGTCGCTGATGTAGCGATGCGACAGCGTCGCCGCCGCGACGATCGCCGCATCGGTGATGCGGACACCGTGGTGCTGCTCGTACCTGTCCTTCAGTCCGCGCAAAATGGAGATCGTATCTTCGACGCTCGGCTCGTCGACAAAGACCGGCTGGAAGCGCCGCGCGAGCGCCGCATCCTTCTCCACGTGCTTCTTGTATTCGTCGAGCGTGGTCGCCCCGACACAGTGCAACTCGCCGCGCGCGAGCGCCGGCTTGAGCAGGTTCGAGGCGTCCATGGCGCCGTCGGCTTTGCCTGCGCCGACCAGCGTATGCATCTCGTCGATGAACAGGATGATGCCGCCGTCCGATGACGTCACCTCCTGCAGCACCCCTTTGAGCCGCTCCTCGAATTCACCGCGATATTTCGCGCCCGCGATCAACGCGCCCATGTCGAGCGCCAGTAGCTTCTTGTCGTGCAGGCTCTCCGGAACGTCGCCGTTGACGATGCGCTGCGCGAGGCCTTCCACGATCGCAGTCTTGCCCACGCCGGGCTCGCCGATCAGCACGGGATTGTTCTTGGTACGGCGGGAGAGAACCTGAATGGTGCGCCGGATTTCCTCATCGCGGCCGATCACCGGGTCGATCTTGCCGTCGCGGGCGGCCTGGGTGAGGTCGCGGGTATACTTCTTCAGCGCGTCATAAGCGTTCTCGGCGGAGCTGGTGTCGGCCGTGCGGCCCTTGCGCAAGGCGTCGATCGCCGCGTTGAGGGCTTGCGGTGTCACGCCGGCACGCGCGAGAATGCGACCCGCTTCGCTGTCCTTCTCGAGCGCTAGCGCGAGGAGCAGACGCTCCACCGTGACGAAGCTGTCGCCGGCCTTCTCCGCGACCTTCTGGGCCTGATCGAACACGCGCGCCAAAGCCGGCGCGAGGTAGACCTGCCCGGCGCCGCCGCCCGAAACCTTTGGAAGCTTGGCCAGCGCCGCCTCGACCGCCACGAGCGCCTCGCGCGAGCGGCCGCCCGCCCGGTCGATCAGGCCGCTTGCCAAGCCTTCGGGGTCGTCGAGCAGAACCTTGAGCAGATGCTCGGGGGTGAATTGCTGGTGCCCCTCGCGCAGGGCCAGCGATTGCGCAGATTGAACGAACCCGCGGGCGCGATCGGTATATTTCTCGAAATCCATGTCGTCTCCCTCGGCCTGTCCCTCCCGCACCTGTCGGGCGGCGGAACATCGTCAATAGGCTCGATCCCCCGCCATTCACCTAAGCCAAGTGACCGTGGAGGATCAATCGGTCCGAACCGATTGCGATTGGCACAATCCTATGTGGGAACCCCTCGTCGGCGACGGTAGAGGCCTCGAACGATTTTCGATCGCGCGCTTGCATCCGGCGCGTTCGCCGCGGCGGGCCCGGGTGCCCCGGACCAAGTCCGGGACAGGCGCGGGCCGGACAGCGCTATAGGCAGGCCGCGGTCGACCGGCTAACAAACAGCCATGGCCGTCGAAAGCGCGAAGGTCCACGCCGTCTACCGGTATCCGGTCAAGGGCCTTTCCCCCGAGCCGCTCGAGCAGGCCGCGCTTGCGGTTGGCGAGACCCTGCCGTTCGACCGCCTCTACGCCGTCGAGAACGGACCGTCGGGCTTCGATCCCGCCGCTCCCCGCCATCAGCCCAAGCAACGCTACCTCATGCTGATGCGCAACGAACGGCTGGCCCGGCTGCGCACCCGTTTCCACGACCAGACCCATACGCTGGTGATCCGCTCGCAGAACCGCGAAGCCGCACGCGGCGATCTGCGCACGCCCGACGGCCGCGCCGAGATCGAGCGATTCTTCGCGCAGTTCTGCACCGACGAGCTGCGCGGAGCGCCGCGCGTGCTGCACGCGCCGGGATTCAGCTTTTCCGACGTCGCCCGCAAGGTCGTCTCGATCATCAACCTGGCCTCGGTGGCGGCGATCGAAGACATTGTCGGCATGCCGGTCCATCCGCTGCGCTTTCGCGGCAATATCTACGTCACGGGCTGGCAGGCTTGGCGCGAGTTCGATCTCGTCGGCGGGGAGATCGCGGTCGGCGCCAGCGCCCGCCTCAAGATCGTCAAGCGCATCGTACGCTGTGCGGCGACCAACGTGGATCCGGAAACCGGCGTCCGCGACCTCTCGATCCCGGACACGCTGCTGCGCAGCCTCGGCCACGCCGATTGCGGCGTCTATGGCGAGGTGGTGGATGCCGGGACGATCGCCCCAGGTGACCGCATCGGCGTCATCGCAGCGTGAGCCGGCAACAAGTTGACCCAGGCGCGGAGATCGCCGCCGGATCAGTGCGACCGTCGCGCCGCCCCGCGACGCTCGTTGGCGCGCGACCGCCCCTCATCGCTGCCGGCTCAACAGGAACACCGCCTGCTCGCCGAGCAGGTTCCAGAACCACCACGGCGCATTGAAGCGCAGCGCCCGCCCCCAGGCGTTGAGCGCCGCCGCCTTTTCCATCTTGGCGCCCGCCACGTGGCAAAGCTGGCGGAAATCCTTGATCGTGCAGAAATGAATGTTGGGCGAGTCCCACCAGGCATAGGGCAGATTGTCGGTGCGCGGCATATGCCCGCCCAACAGGAGCTGCAGACGGATGCGCCAATGCCCGAAATTGGGAAACGACACGATGGCGTGACGGCCGATGCGCAGCATGTGCTCGAGCACGACGCGCGGATGACGCGTCGCCTGCAGCGTTTGCGACAGGATCACGTAATCAAAGGCGTCGTCGGGATAATCCGACAGGTCGGTATCGGCATCCCCCTGGATCACCGCGAGCCCTTTCGCCACGCAGGTGTTGACGCCCTCGCGCGAAAGTTCGATCCCGCGCCCGTCGACGCCCCGCGTCTCCGCCAGCAGGTGGAGCAGCTCGCCGTCGCCGCACCCGACGTCCAGCACCTTGGCGCCGGGCGCAACCATCTCGGCGACCACGATCAGGTCGACACGCCCGCCGCCGGGCGTGCGGGCCGCCTCCGCCATGGTGAGATCGGGCTTGACGCGCACCAGCATGGTCATCCCCGCGTCGGCGGCAGGCCGCGCGCCTTGGCCGCGCCATCGAGGAAACCGCGCACGATCGCGAACAGTTCCGGCTCCTCGAGCAGGAACGCATCGTGACCCTTGTCGGTCACGATTTCCGCAAACGACACGCGCGCGCCGCCGGCATTGAGCGCATGCACGATGGCGCGCGAGTCGGCGGTCGGAAACAGCCAGTCCGACGTAAAGGAGATCACGCAGTAGCGCGTCTGCGTGCCTTTGAAGGCATGGGCGAGCACCCCGTCGAAATCCGCGGCAAGGTCGAAATAATCCATCGCCCGGGTGAGATAGAGGTAGGAATTGGCGTCGAAGCGCTCGACGAAGCTGATGCCCTGGTGGCGCAGATAGCTCTCGACCTGGAAATCGGCATCGAAGGAGAAGGTCGGAGTGTCGCGGTCCTGGAAGCGGCGGCCAAACTTGCGGTGGAGCGCCGCGTCCGAGAGGTAGGTGATATGGGCGCCCATGCGCGCGACGGCGAGCCCGCGCCGCGGATTGGTGCCCTCGGCGAAATAGCGCCCCTGCCGCCATTCCGGGTCGGCCATCACAGCCTGCCGGCCGACCTCATGGAAGGCGATGTTCTGCGCCGAATGGCGGGTCGATGTCGCGATCGGCAGCGCGGAGAACACGCGCCGCGGATAGCTCGCGCACCATTGCAGCACCTGCATGCCGCCCATCGAGCCGCCGGCGATCGAAAACAGCGAGGGAATTCCGAGATGATCGAGCAGCATGGCCTGCGCGCGCACCATGTCGCGAATGGTGATGACGGGGAAGTCGAGGCCCCAAGGCATGCCGGTGCTCGGATTGGTGGACGCCGGCCCGGTGGTGCCCATGCACCCACCGACCACGTTGGGGCAAATGACGAAGTAGCGCTCGGGGTCGATCGGCCGGCCGGGACCGACCATGGTCTCCCACCAACCCGACTTCTGCGTCACCGGATGGAGATTGGCAACGTGCTGATCGCCGGTGAGCGCGTGGCAGATCAGCACGGCGTTGCTGCGCTCGGCGTTGAGCGTCCCGTAGGTCTGGTAACCGATCTGGAAGGGAACGAGATCGATGCCGGCATCGAGCGGCAGCGGCTTGTCCGGGCCGAAACGAACGACAAGCGAATGGGGAGCGTCGGCCTCGCGCGTGCGGTCGACGTGCTCAAGTGCGACGCTGAGATCGGCCTCGGCCATCTGCTTGCAACCCCGGCCGGCAAAGCGGCGATAGCCGCCGGTTCGTGCGACCAGCCTCAACCTCGGGCGGCCGCGACCGCGTTAGATAGGCCGCACGGCGCTGCTGTCAATGTTTTCTTTGCTTTCGCCCGCTGCCGCACTATCAATGGGCCGCTGGCGATAAGGCATCGCAGGCGCAAAGACGTGCCATGGCGAAACCATCCCAATCCGAGAGGCCTTCGCTCGCCGAGTTGCGGCGCGAGATCGACCGCATCGACGAACGGATGCACGGCTTGCTGATGGAGCGCGGCGAGATCATCGATCGCCTCATTTCCGTCAAGCAGACACAGGAATCGGGTTCCGCGTTCCGCCCTGCGCGTGAGGCGGAGATGATGCGGCGGCTCGTCGACCGCCACAAGGGTATTCTGCCGCTCGATACCGCCGAGAGCATTTGGCGTGTCATCATTTCCACATTTACGTATGTGCAGGCGCCGTTCTCCGTTCACGCCGACCTTTCGGCCGGGGAAGCGACGATGCGCGATTCCGCCCGCTTCCACTTCGGTTTCACCGTGCCGTTCCTCGCGCATATGGGCGCCGCGAGCGTCGTCGCAGCGGTTTCCGACTCCAAGGGGGACCTCGGCTTGGTGCCGGCCTTCACGGCGGCCGGCGCTTGGTGGAGCGCGCTCGAGCTCGACACGGCACCCAAGATCATCGCGCGGCTGCCCTTCGTCGAGCGCGCGGACCACCCGGCCGGCCTGCCGGTTTTCGTCATTTCACGGGCGGCGGCGGAGTCCATGGTCAAGGAGGTGGAAGTGTGGAGCGTTCGCGTCGCCGGCTGGAGCACGGGGGCGGCGCACGCGGTCGGCGCGCTGGCCGAGACGATCGCGGTTCCAGATCGCGCCTTCGACGGCGCGGCGCTGCTCGTCTCGGTGCCGCCCGGCGGCAGCATCGACGCGGTGACGGACATGCTGGTCAAGGCCGGCGCCTCCGTGCGCGCCTCGGCGCTCGTCGGAAGCCACGCGACCCGCTATAGGGTCTCCAGCCAAGGCGAGCGGCCGGTCCCCACCGGCCGTTGACTCCCGGAGTGTGAAATGCCCGTCCTGCAGCGTCCGCAACCGCGCCCCGGCGTGCTCGACATCGATCCTTATGTGCCCGGCAAGAGCGCGGCGCCCGGCATCGCCCGCGTGTTCAAACTGTCCTCGAACGAGACCCCGCTCGGCCCGAGCCCGAAGGCCGTCGCCGCCTATCGTGCGGTCGGCGAGCATCTGGAGGACTACCCCGACGGCGCCTCGACCGCGTTACGGGAGGCGATCGGGCACGCCTTCGGGCTCGATCCCGGCCGCATCATCTGCGGCGCAGGCTCAGACGATCTGCTCAATCTCATTGCCGACGCCTATCTGCGCGACGGCGATGAAGCCATCCACACCACCCACGCATTCCTGGTCTATCCGATCGCCACGCTCGGCTCCGGGGCGACGCCGGTCGTGGCCGCGGAGAAGGACTACGCGGCCGACGTCGATGCGATCCTCGCGGCGGTGAGCGCGCGGACCAAGGTCGTTTTCCTCGCCAACCCCAACAATCCGACCGGCACCTATGTGCCGTTCGACGAGGTCAAGCGGCTGCATCACGGGTTGCCCCCGCATGTGCTGCTGGTGCTCGATGCCGCCTATGCCGAATACGTACGCCGCAACGACTACGAAGCAGGGATCGAGCTCGTTGCCACCTCCGAGAACGTGGTCATGTGCCGCACGTTTTCGAAGATCCATGGGCTGGCGGCGCTCCGCCTCGGCTGGCTGTACGGGCCGGAGCACGTGGTCGACGCCATCAACCGCATCCGCGGGCCGTTCAACGTCAATGCGCCGGCGATGGCGGCGGGCATCGCCGCCATCGCCGATAGCGCGCATGTCGAGGCGGCCCGCGCGCACAACGAAAAATGGCTGGCTTGGCTGCTCGTCGAGATTCGCAAGCTCGGGCTCGAGGTGACGCCGAGCGTGGCGAATTTCGTGTTGATCCACTTTCCCGATGGCAACGGCCGCACGGCGGAGGACGCCGACAGCTTCCTCACGCGGCGGGGCCTGATCCTGCGCCGCGTCAAGGCTTACAAGCTGCCGAACGCACTGCGCATGACGGTGGGGAGCGAGGAGGCGAATCGTCTCGTCGTGGCCGCGTTGGCGGAGTTCATGGGCCGCACATGAGCGGGCTGCCTGCCTTCAACCGCCTTGCGCTGATCGGAACGGGCCTGATC
>JBAUOM010000010.1:0-1670 GCA_049579765.1 Xanthobacteraceae bacterium | reverse complement strand
CGGCATGCTGTGGGCGGACGCGAGCTGGAGCGAGCGCATCGCCGGCCTGAGCGGCTTTCACAAGCTGCTTCTGATCCCGTTGCTGCTGGCGCATTGCCGCCGCCATCCCCAGGCCAAGTGGGCGATCGTCGGTTTTCTCGCCTCGGCGGCCGTATTGCTTGCGGTCTCGTGGGCGCTCGTGCTCACGCCCGGTCTGACCTGGCGCGGCAGGGGCAACCCGGGTGTTCCGGTCAAGGACTACATTCTGCAGAGCGAGATTTTCGCGATTTGCGCCTTCGGGCTGATCGGGGAAGCCGCCGAGCTGTGGCGCACGCGGACGCGGCTGTCGCTCGTGCTCCTGCTCGCCGCGGCGGCGTTCATCGCCAACATCGGCTATGTGGCGACGGCGCGGACCACGCTTGTCGTCATGGCGGCGCTGCTGACGCTGTTCGGGCTTCGGCGATTCGGATGGAAGGGGGGACTCGCCGTCGCCGTGATCGGCCCGGTTGTGGCCGGCGCGCTCTGGGCGTCCTCGCCCTACCTGCGCGAACGAGTTTCGCTCGCGGTCGAGCAGGTGGAAACCTACGGCACGAGCGACGTCAATACGTCGATCGGATTGCGGCTCGAATATTGGAAGAAATCGCTGGCGTTGATCGCCGAGGCGCCGGTCGTCGGCCACGGGACGGGGACCATTCCACAGCTGTTCCGGCGCGACGCGACCGCGGAGACGATTCCCACGCTGCTGACGAGCAACCCGCACAGCCAGATCCTGACGGTGGCGATCCAGCTCGGCGTCCTCGGCGTCGGCGTGCTCGTCGCGATGTGGGTGGCCCATTTCGCCCTGTTTCGCGGCGGCACTCCCGCCGCGTGGTTCGGCCTCGTCATCGTCACGTACAATGTCGTGTCTTCGCTGTTCAACTCGCATCTGTTCGACTTCAGCCAGGGCTGGCTGTATGTCTTCGGCGTCGGCTTGGCCGGCGGGATGGTCCTGCGCGACACGCGCGCGGGCGCAAAGCTCGAAGGCGAGACATGAGCGCAGCACCGAGCGTCCCGCCGCAGGACATTCTCGTGCCGATCTCGGTCGGCGAGTTGATGGACAAGATCACCATCCTCGAAATAAAGTCCGAGCGCATCAAGGACCCGGGCCAGCTTGCAAACGTGCGGCATGAGCTCGGCGCCTTGCGCGCCATCCGCTTCGACAAGCCGGATCGCGCGGCTTTGGACGAGCTCTGCGCCGGGCTCAAACGCGTGAACGCGAAGCTCTGGGACGTCGAGGATGCAATCCGCGAATGCGACGCGCGCGGTGACTTCGGCGAGGCCTTCGTCGAGCTCGCACGCGCCGTCTACCGCCTCAATGACGAGCGGGCACAACTCAAGAAGGCGATCAGCCTGCTGTCGGGATCGCGCCTCGTCGAGGAGAAATCCTACAAGTCGTTCCGGCGCGAAGATTCCGGCCGAACGTCCTGAGCGGGTATGTCCGTGCCGCCGGACGCTGCGATGACGAGTGTTGTCTTACCCGCGCATCCGCGCATTTTGATCGTGACGCTGCGGCGGCTCGGCGACGTGCTGCTTGCCACGCCGCTCATGCGCACGGTCCGGCGAGCTTTTCCGCAGGCGACGCACGACATTCTCGTGTACCGCGGGAGCGAGCGTATCCTCCGGGGCAACCCGGACATCGACAATGCGGTGAC
>JBAUOM010000009.1:0-2691 GCA_049579765.1 Xanthobacteraceae bacterium | reverse complement strand
GATGAAGTGCAAGCCGCTGACCTGGTAGATGCTGAGGCCGTTGCTGTTATGACCTGATCCTGCTGCGCCGTTTCCGCGATGGCCGGCGTGCATTGGGAAGTCGCCAGTAGCGACAGCGCGCCGCTTGCAGCACCGAGCGTGCCCAAAACGACTTTCATCGGGGGCGACCTCCAGGCAACCGTAGCTTGCCACGAGAGGCATGCGGCTGTCGCTGCGACAGGTGCGACCTACTCCCTCAACCGCACTCCCGGCCCCCCGCTCTTGCCTCGGTCAATGAACTTCACTTCGGCGTCTTCCTGCAAACCGGACATAGCCCGCAGAGACCGGACTGCGTTGGCTGACGATGCAGTCCGCTGCGAACCGGTCTCTGCATCCAAATTCCCTGCTAACAGGGAATTCAACAGGGAATTTTGCTGAATCCAGCCTCTACGAGCATTTTCGCGTCTGATCAAGGCGCGGATTCAATAACTTACAGCGAACTTCCCTACGCAACGGAACAGGGAATTTTTTCGGGATAACAGGGAATTTTTTCGGACTAGCAGGGAATTTGAACGCCCGGTTTTCAAAAGAAATGATTTCGTTGGCGGCCTTCCACCTGCCGCCCCATGACCACATGTCTGCTCAACCCGTGAGGATAAGCCACCGAAGCCTCTGGAGGAGTTCCGGGTTGCTCACCTTTGCCACGTGTCTGGTCCTCGGTGGCTTTGCTCGCGGCCTTGAGTCTTGGTTCTTGATGCCGGAGACAAGGCCATCGACTAAACAATACGTTAGGCGAAGCGGCACATTGGATGAGCATCATCGCCCGTGCACTCACGTGGGCTGCTATTGGGCGGCGGGCGGGCAACCGCTTTCCTTGGCGGTGAAGAACGCCTGATCGCCTGGCACCACCGCGAGCTGCTTGTAGTAGTCCCACGGCTTCTTCGACTCCGAGGGCTTCTTGACCTCGAACAGGTACATGTCGTGCACCATGCGGCCGTTGGTCAGCACCTTGCCCTTGGCAAAGGCGTCGTCGACCGGCAGCTCTTTCAGCTTCTTGGCGACTGCCTCGGTGTCCTTGGTGCCGGCGGCCTTCACCGCCTTCAGATAGCTCAGCGTCGCCGAATAGGTGCCGGCATGGATCATGCTCGGCATCCGTCCGGTGCGCTTGATGAAGCGTTCGGAGAAAGCGCGACTCCGGTCGTCGTGATCCCAGTAGAAACCTTCGGTCAGCACCAGGCCTTGCGCCGCGTCAAGACCGAGGCCGTGAACTTCGGAGAGCGTTATCAGGAGGCCGGCAAGCTTCTGGCCCTGCCGGAAGATGCCGAACTCGGCCGCCTGCTTGATCGAGTTGGTGGTGTCCTGGCCGGCATTGGCGAGGCCGACGATTTTCGCCTTCGAGCTCTGCGCCTGCAGCAGGAAGGAGGAGAAGTCCGACGAGTTCAGCGGCACGCGAACCGAGCCGACCACCTTGCCGCCGGCATGGGTGACGATCTCGCTGGTCTCCTTTTCCAGCGCGTGGCCGAACGCGTAGTCGGCGGTGAGAAAGAACCAGGTGTCGCCGCCCGCCTTTACCAGCGCGCCGCCGGTGCCGACCGCGAGCGCGCGGTTGTCGAAGGCCCAGTGGAAGCCGTAGGGCGCGCAGGCGTCGCCGGTGATGCGCGAGGTCGCGGCGCCGACCACGATATCGATCTTCTTCTTCTCGTTGGAGAGTTCCTGCACCGCCAGCGCGACCGTCGACGTCGTCAGCTCGGTGATCATGTCGACGCCGTCGGCATCATACCAGCGCCGCGCGATCGAGACGGCGAGATCGGGCTTGTTCTGGTGATCGGCGGTGACCAGCTCGACCTTGTGGCCGAGCACCTCGCCGCCGAAGTCCTCGATGGCCATCCGCGCGGCTTCGACGGAATATTTGCCGCCGTAGTCGGCATAGACGCCGGACTGGTCGTTCAGGATGCCGATCTTGACACCCTGCGCCGACGCCGGCGCCGCGAGCAACAGGCTGCACGCCGCGACCGCGGCGAAAAATCCCGATTTCATTTTTATGGTCTCCCCACAGTTTCTATCAGGAAAAATCGACGCGTGATCATTTTATATCCCCACGCCTACCCATCTATTTCGGTTCAGCCAATAGTATTGCCTCTCCAGGCCTGCAGAAACCCGTCATCCTGAGGTGCGGACCGGAGCGAGCCTCGAAGGGTGAACGGCGCCGGCCGGGCCGCGCACCCTTCGAGACGCGCGTTTCGCGCTCCTAAGGGTGACGGAGATAGTGTTCCGGCTTCATCGCGCATCGGCGTCATCGCACCTCACCCCGCCGCGGCCGCCGTCGTCTGGGTCGGCTTGCCCTCATTCTTGCCTTCCGCGAGGTTGCGCACCACCATGTAGAAGATCGGCGTGAAGATCAGGCCGAACAGCGTGACGCCGAGCATGCCGAAGAACACGGCGACGCCAACCGCCTGGCGCATCTCCGAGCCGGAACTGGTCGACACCACCAGCGGGAGCACGCCGAGGATGAAGGCGAACGAGGTCATCAGGATCGGCCGCAGGCGGAGCCGGCAGGCCTCGATAACAGCCTCCAGCCGCGACCTGCCCTCGAGCTCGATGTCGCGCGCGAACTCGACGATCAGGATCGCGTTCTTGGCCGCAAGTCCCACCAGCACCACGAAGCCGATCTGGGTCAGGATGTTGATGTCCTGGCCCATGATGCGCACGCCG
>JBAUOM010000008.1:0-4672 GCA_049579765.1 Xanthobacteraceae bacterium | reverse complement strand
GGTTTCGCGGCAGTTCCCGGCCGCGGCCGCGGCTCCTCCTCGGCGGCATTGATCGGCGCCGTGGTGTCGGTCTTCTGGTCCGGCCGGCCGAGCGGAGCGGGCGTCGTCTTGCTCGGCGCTGCCGCGCCTTCCTTGATCTCACCGAGCAGCGCGCCGACAGCGACCGTCTCGCCGTCCTTGGCGGCGACGGCGGCGAGCACTCCGGCAGCCGGCGCCGGCACCTCGATCGTGACCTTGTCGGTCTCGAGCTCGACGATCGGCTCGTCGACGGCAACCGCTTCGCCCGGCTGCTTGAACCATTTGCCGATGGTCGCCTCGGTCACGGATTCCCCGAGCGTGGGCACGCGGATCTCAGCCATGTTGCCATTCCCTTTGCGTCATTGCGCAGGTCGGGACGACGCCGGGAGCGAAGCGCGGATGAGCGCAGCTCGCGGCGTCCGTCGCCTCGCCTAGCCGAGCGCCTCGTCGAGCAGCGCCTTGAGCTGCCGGAGGTGCTGCGGCATCTGGCCGGTCGCCGTCGCCGCCGCGGCGGCGCGCCCGGCATAGATCGGATGCCTGTTGGCGGCTCCGAGCTGATTGAGGACCCATTCGAGATAAGGCTCCATGAAGGCGTACGCGCCCATATTGCGCGGCTCCTCCTGGCACCACATGAATTGCGCTTTGCGGAAGCGGCCGAGCTCATGCACCAGCGCCTTCAGCGGCACGGGGTAGAGCTGCTCGACGCGCAGAAGATAGACGTCGTCGATGCCGCGCTTCTCGCGCTCCTCGTAGAGGTCGTAATAGACCTTGCCCGAGCACATTACCACGCGCCGCATCTTGTCGTCGGCGACGAGCTTGATCTTCTCGTCAGGCAGCATCTGGGCGTCGTCCCAGAGCAGCCGATGGAACGTCGTGTCCGGACCCATCTCATCGAGCCGCGACACCGCGCGCTTGTGGCGCAAAAGGCTCTTCGGCGTCATCAGGATGAGCGGCTTTCTGATGTCGCGCTTGAGCTGCCGGCGCAGGATGTGGAAATAGTTGGCCGGCGTCGTGCAGTTGGCGACCTGCATGTTGTCCTCGGCGCACATCTGCAGGTAGCGCTCGAGCCTAGCCGAGGAATGCTCGGGTCCCTGCCCTTCGTAGCCGTGCGGCAGCAGGCAGACGATGCCGGACATGCGCAGCCACTTGCGCTCACCCGAGGAGATGAACTGGTCGAACACGACTTGCGCGCCGTTGGCGAAATCGCCGAACTGGGCTTCCCACAGGGTGAGTGCATTCGGTTCCGCGAGCGAGTAGCCGTACTCGAAGCCGAGCACCGCCTCCTCCGAGAGCATCGAATTGATGACCTCGAAGCGCGCCTGACGCTCGTCCAGATGATTGAACGGCACGTAGCGATCCTCGTTGTCCTGGTCGATCAGCACCGAATGGCGCTGCGAAAAGGTGCCGCGCTCGGTGTCCTGGCCGGAGAGCCGCACCGGATGGCCTTCGAGGAGCAGGGAGCAGAAGGCGAGCGCCTCGCCCGTCGCCCAGTCGATGCCCTCGCCGGTCTCGATCGCCTTGCGGCGGTTCTCCAGGAACCGCTGCAGCGTCCGGTGCAGGTGGAAGCCCTGCGGTATGGTCGTGATCTTCGCTCCAACTTCCCTGAGCAGCTCGAGCGAGGCACCGGTGTGGCCGCGGCGCGGATCATCGGCATCGCGCGCCGCCCTGATGTCGGACCAGCGCCCGTCGAGCCAGTCGGCGCTGTTGGCCTTATAGCCCTGGCTCGCCTCCAGCTCGGCGTCGAGCCGGGCGCGCCAGTCGGCCTGCATCTTGTCGACCTCGCCCTGGGTGACGACGTTCTCGCCTACGAGCTTCTTGGCGTAGATCTCGCGCGTAGTGGGATGCCTGCGGATCGCCTTGTACATCAGCGGCTGGGTGAACGAGGGTTCGTCGCCCTCGTTGTGACCGAAGCGCCGGTAGCAGAACATGTCGATGACGACCGGACGCTGGAATTTCTGCCGGAACTCGGTCGCAACTTTCGCCGCGAACACCACCGCTTCCGGATCGTCGCCGTTCACGTGGAAGATCGGCGCCTCAATCATCTTGGCGACGTCGGAGGGATAGGGCGAAGAGCGTGAATAGCGCGGATAGGTGGTGAAACCGATCTGGTTGTTGACGATGAAATGAACGGAGCCGCCGGTGCGATGGCCGCGCAGCCCCGACAGGCCGAAGCACTCCGCGATGACGCCCTGGCCCGCGAAGGCCGCGTCGCCGGAAATGAGCAGCGGCATCACCATGCTGCGATCTTCGCGGGTCGCGCCGAGCTGGTCCTGCTTGGCGCGCACCTTCCCGAGCACGACCGGATTGACGATTTCGAGGTGGGACGGGTTGGCGGTGAGCGAGAGGTGCACGCGGTTGCCGTCGAACTCGCGATCGGAGGAGGCGCCGAGGTGGTACTTCACGTCGCCGGAGCCCTCGACCTCGTTGGGGGTGGAGGAGCCGCCCTTGAACTCGTGGAAGATGGCGCGCTGCGGCTTTCCCATCACCTGCGCCAGCACGTTGAGCCGGCCGCGGTGGGCCATGCCGATGACGATGTCCTTCACGCCGAGCGCGCCGCCGCGCTTGATGATCTGCTCGAGCGCGGGAATCATCGATTCGGCGCCATCGAGACCGAAGCGCTTGGTGCCGGTGAACTTGAGGTCGCAGAATTTTTCGAACCCCTCGGCCTCGACCAGCTTGTTGAGGATGGCGCGCTTGCCCTCGCGGGTGAACGTGATCTCCTTGTCCGGCCCTTCGATGCGCTCCTGGATCCAGCCCTTCTGCGCCGGATTGGAGATGTGCATGAACTCGACGCCGAGGGTCTGGCAGTAGGTGCGCCGTAGGATCGCCAGGATCTCCCGCAGCGTCCCGAATTGCAGCCCCAGAACCATGTCGAGAAAGATCTTGCGGTCCATGTCGGCCTCGGTGAAGCCGTAGGAGCGCGGGTCGAGATCCTCTTCGTTGTGGTGCGGCTCGAGGCCGAGCGGGTCGAGATCGGCGTAGAAATGACCGCGCGCGCGATAGGCGCGGATCAGCATCAAGGCGTGGATGGAGTCGCGGGTCGCCTGCTGGACGGCGGCGGCCGAAAATTCGATTCCGGTGGCCTGCGCGCGCGCCTTCACCTTGTCGCCGAGTGCCTTCTCGACCTCGCCCCAATCGCCGTCGAGCGCGGAAACGAGCTCGCCGCGCGGGCGCTGCGGCCAGTGCGGCAATTGCCACGATGGCCCCTGCGCGTTCCTCACCACATCGGCGCGCTCGTCCTTCAGGCTTTGGAAGAATGCCTGCCAGTCGGCATCGACCGCCTCGGGGTCGGTCTCGTAGCGGGCATAAAGGTCCTCGATGTAATCGGCATTGCCGCCATAGAGGAACGAGGTACGGGCGAAAGCGGCGTTGGCGTCCTGACGGGACATGCGGGAGTCCTGTGGCTTGGCGAGGCGGCCTGTGTAGCAGACAAGCGCGCGAGGATCCCCGCGCCGGCCTATCCTTACACTATTTATGCTGCACCTGCGTTGGGACAACCGTAAAGAAATGAACAAAGATTCAAGGCACGCCTGGGACGTTCGGGAGCAAAAAATAGGGCCGCCTGCATGCAGGCGGCCCCCTTTGTTGCAGGTAGCGGTGGGGTGCGATTAGTAGCCGCCGCCCCACTTGTAGTTCAGACCAACCCGGAGGATGTTGTCGGTGGTCCGGAAGGTCTGGTTAGCGTTGGCGGCAAGGACCGTGCCCACGCCGGCGACGTTGACGGCGGTGCCGCTCGTCAGCTCGGTCTTGCCAAGGTCGATGTAGAGATATTCGAGCTTGGCGCTCCAGCCGCCGCCCAAGGCGCTTTCCACGCCGGCGCCTGCGGTCCATCCGGCCTTCACATCCTTGAAGGTGCCGATGGCCTGTGCCGTGACCGGAGTCGCACCGACGTTGAGGGTCGCAGTGTCCTTGACCTGACCGTAGGCGACACCCGCCGTACCATAGACCAGGACATTCGGGCCCCACAGGAAACCCAGCCGGCTGCGCGCCGTGCCGAACCACTCGAGCTTGTGGTCGGTCGTGACCGTCAGAGGAACGGGGCCGACGACGGTGGCGAAGCTACCAGCCAACGTCGAGCCACCCTTCTGGCCGGAGCCCTGGAAATCTGTTTCCCAGCCCCACACCCAGGCGCCGAACTGATAGTTGTAGCCGGTCTGGACACCGCCGATCACGCCGTCGATTTTCTGGGACTCCGATATCGCGGTGCCAGCCAGAGATACGCCGAGTGCGGTGGCGTTCGTGTTGGCGTCGTACTTCGCATTGCCCCAGCTGTAACCGATGTTGCCGCCGATGTACCAGCCGTTCCAGCTATAGACCGGCGGCGGCGCATAGGCCGGCCGTACGGCCATGTCCGCTGCGCTGGCGGACGCCGCCGAGAGCACCACGAAGGCAGTCGTCGCAAGGAGGAGTTTTTTCATCAGAGTATCCCCTGTCCGATGTTCGATGTTCGATCAGGTTCCGTCAGGCCGCCGCTCACGCTTGCATCCCCGGCAGCGGCCTTGAACCCTGTACGCCAGCGCTCGGAATTACGCCCTCCGCGTACCCAACCCGATCCTAGCCCGGAGCCTCGGAATAAGCTGTGACCTGCCGGCCACACCCACTGGTAAACTGATCCCCGGGCGGCACCTGGGTAGGTCACCAAGCGCGATTTTTC
>JBAUOM010000007.1:0-1667 GCA_049579765.1 Xanthobacteraceae bacterium | reverse complement strand
ATCCCGATCGGCGCCGTGCTGTTCATCGTTGCCGAGGCATTGCGGCTGCCGCGGGTGCTGCGCGATGCCCGCGGCGGCGGCTTCCTCGATGCCGAGACGTTGGAGGCGATGTCGCACGCTGCGCCGGCGGTGGCCGATCCGCGCAAGAGGAGCGAGGACAGCGGACGTCCATGACCATCACGCTCATGCTCGTCGGAATGCTGGCGCTGGCGGTGCTCAACGTGCCCATTGCGGTCGCGCTCGGCCTCGTCGCGACGCTGGCCATCTGGATCGCGCAAGGGCCGCACATGCTCGTCAACGTGGCACTCGTGATGTTCGACGGGGCGTCGAGCTTTCCTCTGCTCGCCATCCCGATGTTCATCCTGGCCGGCGCGATCATGAACGCGTCGTCGATCTCCCGGCGGCTGATCGCGTTCGCCTCCGCGCTGGTCGGTTTTGTTCGGGGCGGGCTCGCCATGGTGTCAATCGGCGCCTCCATGTTCTTCGCCGAAATTTCCGGCTCCGCGGTGGCGGATGTGGCGGCGCTCGGGACCATTCTCATTCCCGCCATGCGCAATCGCGGTTATTCCAAGGAGTTCGCCGCCGCGGTGTGCTCGTCGGCCGGCAGCCTCGCCATCATCATTCCGCCGTCCATCCCGATGGTGCTCTACGCGGTCATGGCGCAGACGTCGGTGGTGAAGCTGTTCGTCGCCGGCATCGTTCCCGGGATCATCGGGGCATTCGGCCTCGCGGTCGCGGCCTACATTCAAGCCGTGCGCTACAAATTTCCGATCGAGGAGCGTTTCCAGCTTGCCAATGTCGGCCGCGCGTTCAAGGAGGCGATCTGGGCATTCGTCCTGCCGATCGCGATCCTCGGCAGCATTTTCGGCGGCATCGTCACGGCGACGGAAGGCGCCGGGATCGCGGTGGTTGCGGCGCTGTTCGTCGGGACCGTGATCTACCGCGATCTCGATCTCGAGGAACTGCGCAAGGCCTGCATCGACGGCGGCATCCAGACCGCGGTCGTGATGCTGCTGGTCGCAAGCTCGGCGCTCATAGGCACCTTTCTCACCGAGGCCCAGCTGCCGCAAAAGCTCGCCCAGGGCATCACCGGACTGACCACGGACAAGTACGTGGTCCTGCTGCTGCTGAACGTCGCGTTTCTGGTGCTCGGCATGTTCCTGCATTCGGCGGCGGCGATCATCCTCGTCATCCCGATCGTCATGCCGATGGTCATGGCGGTCGGCATCGATCCGATCCATTTCGGTCTCGTCGTCACGCTCAATCTGGCGATCGGGCAGCAGACGCCGCCTGTCGCCAGCGTCTTGATGACCGCCTGCGCCATCGCCCGGTCCGATATTTGGCAAACCACCAAGGTCAATCTGCCGTTCATCGCCGCGCTGATCACGGTGTTGTTGCTGTGCACCTATGTGCCGGCACTGTCGCTCGCGCTGGTTGATTTGTTCTACGGAAGCCGGTGACGCCGCGCGCGCTGCCATAACCGGACGGCCGGTTTGCCCGCGGGTAGCATCGACGCTTGAAGCCGGCTTTAGTCCAAATGTGGCTCCGGCTCGCCCGCGGCCGGCTGCAGCCGCCCGGCTGCGACCACCGGGGCTTTGACATTGCTCGGGAAATTGCGTTCCTTGAGGGGACAGAAAAGCCCCCAACGATACCGGAGGAGACCGATG
>JBAUOM010000006.1:0-3783 GCA_049579765.1 Xanthobacteraceae bacterium | reverse complement strand
GTCGTGATCTACTGCAACAGTGTGTGCGGCGCGCGCTCGAACTTCGAGGGCGGGCCGTCGGCGTTGAGCGCCGGACTCACCGGCCGGACTCCGCGCTACGGTTACCATCTCGACGAGCGGCGCGGCGCGAGCCTGGTCGTCGACGTGCGCTGGACGCCCGGCGAGCTCAACGATTGGGGCGCGCTCGGTGGCATCGTCGGCCGACTGGCCGGCGACTATTGGCAGGTCCCCGCGCTCGCCGGGATCGATCGTGTCCCGACCTCCGACGAGATGAAGCATTTCGGCGCGGCGCTCGCGAGCTACGGCTCGGTGGCGCTCTTCCACATGATCGGCGTCACGCCGGAGGCGCCGATCGAGAGCGCCGTCGTGCCGCGCGGGGCGGCCGTGCGCCGCCACGAGGTCGGCAAAGCCGACATTCGCGCCTTTCAGCAGAGCTATGCGGAGGCGATCGACGCGGTCGACCTCGTGGTGTTCTCGGCGCCGCAACTGAGCCTGATCGAGATCGCGCGCGCCGCCGACCTGCTCGACGGTCGCCGCGCCACGATCCCGCTGCTGGTCGTCACCAGTCCGCAGGTCAAGCCGGACGCGGACCGCATGGGCCTGACCGCGCGGATCGAGGCGGCGGGCGGAAGCGTGCTCTCCGGCATGTGCTTCTACCAGAGCTATGCCCGTGAAATGGCGGAGGCGAACGGCTGGAGGCGCCTGGCGACGAACTCGGCCAAGCTCGTCAACATCATCGGCGGCTACGGCTATCGGCCCGCGCTCCTCTCCATGGAAGCTTGCATCGAAGCCGCATGCCGGGGCGGCCGGATCGCGCGATGAGCAGCAGAATTTTCGTTGCCGCCGCGGGGATGGGATCGCGCATCGAGGGCGAAGCCCTGGTCGCCAAGGATGGATTCTCCGCACGCTACGACCTCGACCGCGTGCGCGGCCTGTTCTCGCGGCCCGAGCACAAATTGGCGGGCAGGAGCTATGTCGGCCGCGTGCTCGTGCTCGACGCCGCAAAAGGCGGCGTCGCCACGGCATGGATGCTGCACGAGATGAAGGCGCGCGAGCTCGCGCCGGCGGCCCTGGTGTTGAACGCCGTCAATCCGATCATGGTCCAGGGCGCGGCGCTCGCCGGTTTCACCATGATCTCCGGCTTCGATTGCGACATCACCCAGGCGATCCCGGACGGCGCGATGGTGGAGGTCGACCCGACCGGCGAGCGGCCGTTCATCCGCGTGCTTTGAGTGGCGCCAGCGTCGCTCGGCCGGCCGTCATTCAGCCCACATGTAGGGTCGAACGATCGACGGCAAGACACGAAGGTTATCGATCACGTTTTTCGTGCCGGGCGCTGTTTCCGCCGCAACACGGGCTGCAGCCTTCTCATCCGAAGTCTCGACCATCCCCCAGAGAGTCACAACGCCGCCCGAGACGACGACGTCCAGGAAGGCCTCGCGCACGCCGGCTTCCGACAACGCCTTCCCGACCGACGCCTTGATTTTCCGGTCATCGGCCATGGACGTCGCGGCCGGCGGCTGGGCGGCGAGGCCGCGCAGAAGGTTGGCCCGGCTGACGATGCCGACGAGCTTGTCGCCGCGCATGACCGGAACCCTCTTGATGTGGTGCTTTTCGAGGGTCGTCGCAACTTCCTGAATGGGCGCGCTCTCCTCGACCGTGATCACCGGGCGAGTCATGACATCCTTCGCATATCTGCCGTGCGACTTCACGAAATTCCGTGAAGTCTCCTCGGGGCTGTGCAACAGAAACAGCCACCATGAGGGAGGCCGCTCGGTGCCGGACTCGGATCGACGCATCAGATCACCTTCGCTCACGATGCCGGTGACGCGCCCATCACTCTCGACCACGGGAACGGCACTGATCCGATTTTCAATGAGACGCTTGGCGATTTCCTGAACGCTCGTATCCGGTTCGACGGTAATGACATTGGTGGTCATGACATCGCGTGCTTGCATCTGACCCCTCCTCTCAACAATCTCCGGCCCGTGGAGGTTCTGATTTTCACCGCGCTCGCCGAGTCGGGCGCCGTGAACCACCCCGCTAAGTGCGCGGCGCGTCCCTTCCATTTCAGTCCTTCGGCGCGCCGCGGCAACCGTCGCCCGGATGAAGCGAAGCGAAAATCCGGGATCGGCACGGCGCGCGGAAAGTCCCTGCACTGCCCGTCGCTCTATGCGGGCAACCCCAGATTCCGCATTGGCAGAACCTTAGTTCACGGTGACGCCGGCAGCCTTGATGACCGGAGTAATGCGGGCAACCTCGCTCTCGACCAGCTTCTGCAGGCCGGCCGGGCCGCGGTCCGCGGGTTTGGGCGCCGAGCTGCCGAGCTCGGCATAGCGCTTCTGGATCGCGGGATCGTCGAGCGCCTTGCTGAGCGCGTCCGCGAGCTTGGCGACGATCTCCTTCGGCGTACCCGCGGGCGCGACCATGGCGTTCCAGGCGCTGAAGATGAAGTCGACCCCGGCCTCCCCGGTCGTCGGTACATTCGCCAGGCTTGCGAGCCGCTCGGGGGCCGCGACGGCGTAGATCTTGATAGTGCCGGCCTGGACCTGCGGGATGACGTTGAGCGATTGGTCGACCATGTAGTCAATCTGGCCCCCGACGAGGTCGCGGAGCGCCGGCCCCGTGCCGCGATAGGGCACGAGATTAGGGGAGAGCCCGAATTTCGCGTTGAAGACCAAGCCGGCCACGTGAGAGATCGAGCCGACCCCGGCGTGGCCGTAGTTGAGCTTCGACGAGTTGGCCTTGAGATAGTCGATGAACTCCTTCAGCGTCTTCGCCGCGGTGTCCTTCTTGGCCACGATCGATTGCGGCGTGTAGTTGACGATGCCCACCTGCGCGAAACTCTTCGCCGGATCGTATTTGAGGTTCGGATAGAGCGCGGGCGCGGCCGACTGCGTCCCCATATTGCCGACCGCGATGGTGTAGCCGTCAGGCTCGGCCTGGGCGGCGCGGGTCATGCCCAGGGTCCCGCCCGCGCCGCCGATGTTCTCCACCACGAGCGTCTGGCCGAGCGTGCGCGACATATGGTCGCCGACGAGGCGGGTGACGACATCGGTCGGTCCGCCGGCCGCAAACGGCACGATGACCGTGATCGGCTTGTTCGGATATTCGGCGGCGGCTGGTACGGCCTGCAATGCGAGCGCAAGCAGGCTGCCGGCAATCAGGCGGCTGACAAACGGCATGGACTTTCCTCCCTCGGCCGAGACCCGCGATGATGGGGCAGTGCGCCCGATTTGCGCAAGTGCGGCCTTCTCTATCGGCGCTGGCCGAGGAGCAGCATTTTGCCGCGCCCGTTGCAACCGATCGGACGCGGACGAAATGCGTATCAAATCACCTCCTCGGTCTTGTCGTCGGTCTCGCCGTAGCGGCGCAGCGTCGCGGGCCTGGTGCCGGCGTAGAGCTTCGCCAGGCCCGGGGCGATCTTGGCGTTCTCGCGCTCGAACAGGCTGTTGCCGGCAAGATCGCTCTCCACCAGGAACGGACCGAACTTCTCCACGTCGAGCACCCACACCGCCTGCGCCAGCCCCAGCTCCTCGAGCCAATACACGCCGGCGACCTGCTTGATGCCGCGGCCGAGCAGCGCGCCGGTGCCGTATCCGACCGTGGTGAGGTAGATCGCGTCGTTGGGAACGAACGACTTGCGGTAGACCTCCGACGTCATGCCGCCCTTGCCGATGATGATGTTGCAGCCGGAGAGCTTGAACCAGCCGTCGAGCCATTTGGCGAAGCGGAACGACGCCGTCGCGGTGACGGCGCCCACGGTGTAGCTGCCGTCGGGAT
>JBAUOM010000005.1:0-4426 GCA_049579765.1 Xanthobacteraceae bacterium | reverse complement strand
GCCGAGCGCCGCCATGCCGCCGGCCACGAATTGGCGCCGGCCGATAGTCGCGCTCGGAGCGCAGCAGGCGCAGCCGCCGAAGAATTTGCGTCGAGCCTGGTTCATCCCATGTCCTCCCGTCGTTCGTTCTCGTTGCGAGGCCCTCGCCAACCGACGCGCGGGACCTCTTCGCCCGGCCGAGGGTGGCGCGATTTGCGGTGCGCGGTCAAGCGAGCGCGCGGCGCGACTTCGGTCGAGACGCCGCGAACCTTGCCGGTATAGACTTGCCTTGCCGACAACGACGGAGGAAACCGATGCCCATCGCGAAGGTGCGCGGCGTGAACATCAACTACGAAGTCCTCGGCAGCGGCGGCCCGTGGATGGCGCTCTCGCCCGGCGGCCGGCGCGCGCTCGACAATGTGAGATCGCTGGCGCGGCACATCGCCGATGCCGGCTACCGCGTGCTCATCCACGACCGCCGCAATTGCGGCCTCTCCGACATCGTCATCGGCGGGGAGAGCGCGGAATACGAGATCTGGGCCGACGACCTCTACGACCTGCTGTCGCAGCTCGGGGCGTTGCCGGCCGTCATCGGCGGCAGCTCGTCCGGCTGCCGGCTCTCCGTGCTGTTCGCGCTGAAATATCCGAATGCCGTGCGCGCCCTCCTGCTGTGGCGGGTCACCGGCGGTCCGTTCGCCGCCGCGCGGCTGACCGAAAACTACTACGGCAAATATATCCAGGCGGCGCAGGAGGGCGGCATGGCGGCGGTGTGCGCGCTCGACCATTTCCAGGAGCGCATCGACGCGCGGCCGGACAACCGCGCGGTGCTCATGGCGATGGAGCCGAAAGCCTTCATTGCAGCGATGGAGCGCTGGCGCGCGCAGTTCGCCAAGGGCGCCGAATTGCCGATCATCGGGGCGAGCGAGCGCGATCTCAATTCGATCAAGGTCCCGACCTGCATCATCCCCGGCAACGACAAGACCCACCACCATTCGATCGCCGCCGCGGCGCATCGCATGATCGCCGGCAGCGAGCTCTACGATCTCTTCCCCGGCGACCTCGACATCGATCTCGTGCCGGCCGAGGACTGGGTGCCCAAGGAGCCGGAGATGGCGAGAATCTTCGTCGACTTCCTTGCGCGCAGGCAGGCCAAGGCGGCTTGACGGCGGCATGAAGCGCAGCACGGAGCGGATTCTCACCACCCACACCGGCAGCCTGCCGCGGCCGCCCGAGGTGGTCGAGCTCCTGCTCGCTGAACAGAAGGAACCGGGCGGCAGGGCGGCGGAGCTCGCGCAGGCGGTGCGCGCCGCCGTCGCCGAAGCGGTGCGCAAGCAGGTCGCCTGCGGGCTCGACATCGTCAACGACGGCGAGCAGGGCCGCACCGACTACACCACCCACGTCAAGGACCGCCTCACCGGCTTCGACGGCCCGAGCTCGCCGCCGCTCGGCACCGGCGAGCCCGATTTCCCCGAGCTCTCGGCGATGCTCGCCTATTTCGCTTCGCCGTTCCAGCACCGGCCGGCGTGCTCGGGGCCGGTGGCCTGGAAGGACTTCGCGGCGGTCGAGGCCGATATCGCGCGCTCGCGCGCGGCCGGCGCTGCCGCCGGGGCGCAGGAGATGTTCATGACCTCGCCGTCGCCGGGGCAGATTGCGCGCTACCTCAAGAACCAGCATTACCCTTCCGACGAGGCCTATCTCTACGCGCTCGCCGACGTGATGGCGCGCGAATATCGCGCCATCGTCGACGCCGGCTTCGTGCTGCAGCTCGACTGCCCCGACCTCGCCTTGAGCCGCCATATGGTGTTCGCGCATCTGAGCCTGGCGGAGTTCCGCAAGGTCATCACCAGCCATGTCGAGGCGCTCAACCACGCGGTCCGCGACATCCCGCCCGGGCGCATGCGCATGCACATCTGCTGGGCCTCGACCCAGGGGCCGCATCACAACGATGTGCCGCTTCGCGACATCATCGACATCGTGCTCATGGGACGGCCGCAAGCGCTGTCGTTTCCCGGCGCCAATCCGCGCCACGGCCACGAGTGGAAGGTGTGGCGGGAGGTCAAGCTCCCCGAGGACAAGATCATCATCCCGGGCGTGATCGATTCCACGTCGAACTTCGTCGAGCATCCGGAGCTGGTGGCGGACCGCATCCTGCAATATGCCGGCGTGGCGGGAGCCGGGAACGTCATCGCCGGCGTCGATTGCGGCTTCGGCACCTTCGCCGGCCGGCTGCAGGTCGATTCCAAGATCGTATGGATGAAGCTCGCCTCGCTCGCCGAGGGCGCGCGGCTGGCCTCGAAGCAATTGTGGTGAAACCGCGGTAGGCCGGCGAAAGCAACGCCGTCCACGCCGCGGTCATGCATGAATCGGGCGCGTCGGGGAGACCCCGATTCACCGGGGTACGGCGCACGCGGCAAAATGATGCGGGCGGGAAACATCTTTTGGACGCGCAGCTCTTGCCCACTCGACGCGTCCTGGGACACTGCACGCGGGCTTGACGCTGCGGGAGTGCCCTCGGCAAGCTTGCGCAGGAATGGGCGATACCTGCGCAAGACATACGTCTCGGAGGAAGCATGTCGAGGCATTCGCTCTTCCCCATGATCGCAGCGGCCTTGCTGTGCTCGGCGCTGCCGGCGCGCGCGCAGCAGGCGCAGGCGGACTTTCCCGACGGGCCGGGCAAATCGACCTTCGTCGCGGTCTGCGGCGGTTGCCACGACATCAACCGCGCGCGCGCGGGCTATACGCCCGAGGGCTGGCGCACGGTGATGCGCATGATGCTGAACTTCGATGTGCCGGTCCCCGCGGAAGAGGTCGCCACGCTCACCGATTACCTGATCGCGAGCTTTCCCGAGCGACCGCGGCCGGCCGCGGTCCTCATCGACGGACCGGTTCGGGCCAAGATCAAGCAATGGCCGCTGCCGACGCCGGGCTCGCGGCCGCACGACCCGCTCGCCACCAGGGACGGCGCGATCTGGTACACCGGGCAGCTCTCCGGCCGGCTCGGCCGCCTCGACCCCAAGACCGGCGAGATCCTGGAATACCCGCTCACGCCGCGCACGGGTCCGCACGGCCTCGCCGAGGATAAACGCGGCAATATCTGGTTCACCGGCAACCACGCCGGCGTCGTCGGCAGGCTCGACCCCAGGACCGGCGACATCACCGAGTACAAGATGCCGGATCCGCAGGCCAAGGATCCGCACACCATCGCCATCGATCCGAACGGGATGGTGTGGTTCACGGTGCAGAACGGCAACATGGTGGGCCGCATCGACCCCAAGAGCAACGAGGTCAAGCTGGTGACCTCGCCGACGCCGAACTCGCGCCCCTACGGTCTGGTGATCAACTCCCAGGACGTTCCGGTCTTCGTCGAGTTCGGCAGCAACAAGATCGCGACCATCGATCCCAAGACCATGGCGATCAAGGAATACCCGTTGCCGGATGCGGCGTCGCGACCGCGGCGCCTCGCGCTCACGCCCGACGACGCGGTCTGGTACACGGATTTCCCGCGCGGCTATCTCGGCCGTCTCGACCTTGCGACCCGCTCGCACAAGGAGTGGCCGTCGCCGAGCGGGCCGAAATCGCAGCCTTACGGCATCGTCTTTGCCAAGGGCGCGCTCTGGTACAACGAATCCGGCGCCAAGCCCAACACCATCGTGCGCTTCGACCCGAAGACCGAGAAGTTCCAGAGCTGGGCGATCCCCGGCGGTGGCGATATCGTGCGCAACATGGACGTCGACCGCGAGGGCAATCCGGTGACCGCCAACAGCCTGGTCAACCAGGTCGGCCGGGTCGAGGTGGAGTAGCGTTGCAAGCATTCGGCCGGTCGCCTGATCTTATCCGAAAAGTCTGCAACGCTTCGCAATCATGCGGCAGGAGACGGCGAATGGCCAAGATCTGCGATTGCTTCCCCGAGCTGAAGGACATCACCGATGCGCGCGAGCGCCGCTACCGCGCGCATCCGGAGCAACCGGCGCCGGACGGACCGCAGAGTTTCGTCGAGGTAAAGGTGACGTCCATCGGACAGCTCAACGAGCTCGTCGACTGCAGGAAGAGCGGCTACAAGTTCGTCATCAGCGAGCCCGCGCATGTGGGCGGACAGAATTGCGCGCCGACCCCGCTCGAGTTCCTTCTCTCAGGCGCGGTCGGCTGCTACGCCGCGGTGTTCGCCTTCTATGCGGCCAAGCTCGGGGTGACGTATGACAGTTTCGAAGCGGTGGCGCGCAGCGACTTCGACGTGCGCGGCCACATGATCGCGGGGGCGCCCAATTCGGCCTTCCGCAAGGTGACGATCAGCATCAGGGTCGCGAGCGACGCGCCTGCGGACAAGCTCAGGGAGATCGAACGGCTGGCGTTCGAGGGCTGTCCGGGCCTCTCCACGCTGCGCGAGCCGGTGCCGGTGGAGACGCGTCTCGAGGTGACGCGCACGGTCGCGGAACGGGCGGCCTGACGG
>JBAUOM010000004.1:0-8222 GCA_049579765.1 Xanthobacteraceae bacterium | reverse complement strand
ACTCACCGGCGGCGTGGCGCACGATTTCAACAATCTCTTGATGATCGTGGGCGGCAGCGCGCAGCGCTTGCGGCGCGACTTGACCTCCGAGAAGCACACGCGCCTGCTCGACATGATCACCAACGCGACCAACCGCGGGGAAAGCCTCACGCGCCAGTTGCTCGCTTTCTCGCGCCGGCAGATGCTCAACCCGTCGGTCATCGACCTCACGCAGCGCCTTCCCGAGCTCAAGGAAATGCTGGACCGGTCGCTGCGCGGCGACATGACCACCGAGGTGGTAGTCCCGGAACAGAGTTGCGCGGTCAAGGTCGATGCCAGCGAGTTCGAGCTCGCTCTGCTCAATCTCGCGGTGAATGCCCGCGATGCCATGCCGCAGGGCGGGTCGCTCACCATCACGGCCAGGCCGGTGCTTCTCAAGGGCAGCGCGGACGAAGATGGATTGAAAGGTGAGTTCGTCGCCGTTCGTGTCGACGATACCGGTGCCGGCATTGCTGCCGACGTCCTGCCGCACGTGTTCGAGCCGTTCTTCACGACCAAGGAGGTCGGCAAGGGCACGGGCCTGGGGCTCAGCCAAGTCTACGGTTTCGCGAAACAGTCCGGCGGCACCGCGACGATCACCAGTGCAGTCGGCCGCGGCACGGCAATCACGCTCTATTTGCCGCGGACACGCGAAACGCCCGCGGCTGACGGCTTGCGGGCCGAGGTCGAAGCCGCGCCGCAGCGGGCGGGAACCGCGCTCTTGGTGGAGGATAACCCGGAGGTCGCCGAGGTCGCCACCGCCTATTTCCAGCAGCTCGGCTACATGGTCAAACAGGTCGCGAACGCGCGCGAAGCCCTGGAATTGCTCGGCCGCGATCCGAAGGTCGATCTCGTTTTCTCCGACGTGCTGATGCCGGGCGGCATGAATGGCCTGGAGCTCGGACATGCCATTCGCCGCATCCACCCGGGCATGCCCGTGCTGCTCGCGACCGGGTACAGCGACAGCTTCCGCGATGCCGTGCAACAGGGTTTCGTCGTGTTGCAGAAACCGTTCGATCTCGCCGAGCTCGAACGCAAGCTGCGCGAGGCGCAGCGCGCGAACGGCCAGCAGAAATCCGCGCCCAGCGCAACCGGCTAGCCGGACAGCGCCACGCTCGCATTCGGTGGCGCCGCCGCGGCGCGCGCGATTGGCGCGGTCGCAAATTCGCGCTCATGGAGATTTCTCTCGTGCGCCGTTCGAGACACGCGTGCGAAGTTCCGCCTCGCAAAGGCGATCAAGCAGCGTGCTGCGCGCGGCACAACGGCGGAACCTGTGTGATTTTTGCAACGCTCCAGAATTCTTTCAATGCGGCCACACTGGGGCACATATTTTCTGTTCGGATGTCGCGCATCTGCTACAGGGGGTGTTTTGCATGAAATCACCAGTCGTTAAGCGCTCAATCGTCGTTGCTGGCCACAAAACCAGCGTGAGTCTCGAAGATGCTTTCTGGAAAGGGCTCAAGGAGATCGCGGGCCGGCGCCACATGACGTTGTCAGACTTGGTCGGTGCGATCGATTCGCAGCGACAGCAGGGCAACTTGTCATCGGCGCTCAGGCTCTTCGTGCTCGACTTCTACCGCACCGGTTTTTCCAACGATAAACAGGAAAGCGATGGAGAGCACGATCTGCCGGTGGAACCGGCGCCGGCGCTTTCTTGAGCGTGGCGTGACGGGTCGCGTCCATGGCCTGCGCCGGCGGGCATCAATGCCCTGAACGCTGGCCAGGGGCGAAACCCGTCACGTCCGCCCGCAAGAGCGGCAGCGAACTCTGATCCTCGGCGTGGACGTCGGCGGCGGAAGCTGCCGGCGATCACGGCATGAACCTCGACCCGGCGCAGCGATGGGTTGGCGTCGCGCTTAACCCAACCTGCGAGGAGGCGATGAGATCGGGCGGCGGGCGTTCTTGACGCCGGTGTCGGGGACGCGCGCGGTAACATCGCCCGGTCCGCTCGCTGCGCGTCATCCGCCGATCTGCGGGATCTTAGCGTCGGCGATGACCTTCTTCCACTTGGCGACATCGGTTTTGATGTAGGCGGCGAACTCGGCCGGCGACATGCCGCTCGGTTCGAGTCCCAAGGCCAGCATCTTCGCGTTGATGTCGGGCAGGTTGACGATGCGCGCGATCTCCGCCTGCAGCAGATCGACGATCGCTTTCGGCGTGCCCGCCGGAGCCAGCACGCCCTGCATGGTCTCGGCTTCCTGGCCCTTGATCCCGACTTCATCCAGCGTGGGCACGTCGGGCAGCGCCGGCACGCGCGCCTTGGCGGTGATCGCGAGCGCGCGCAGCTTGCCGGCCTTCACCAGCGGCGTCGCGGGAGGAATCGCCTGGAAGCACATCGGCGTGTGACCCGCCACCACCGACTGGATCGACGGGCCGCCGCCCGGGAACGGCGCCAATGCGAAATCAAGCCCGAACGTGAGCTTGAACAGCTCGCTCGAGAGATGCGGCGTGGTGCCGATACCGGGCGATGCGAAGGTATATTTGCCCGGATTGGCCTTGAGCAGCTCCACCAGCTCACTCACCGATTTTGCCGGAATGTCGAGATTGACGAACAGCCCGTTGGGTGAGCCGGCCGCCTTGGTCACCGGCGCGAAGTCCCTGTCCGGATCGTAGGGCGCCTTGGCGTAGAGGCTGGGATTGACGGTGTAGCTCGAGGAGGCGAACAGGATGGTGTAGCCGTCGGCCGGCGACCGGGCGGCGGCGGCCATGCCGAGATTGCCGCCGGCTCCCGCCATGTTCTCGATGTAGAACTGCTGGCCGAACCGTTCCGTGAGCTTCTGCGTGATCAGCCGCGCCACCACGTCGGTCGGTCCGCCGGCCGCGAACGGCACGATGATCTTGACCGGGCGGTCGGGATAGCCGCGGCCTTGCGCCCAGGCGGCGGGAGCGAGCAGAAGCGCGGCGCAGCTTGCCAGCACCTGCGCGGTGACGATGATCAGTCTCATGTGCGGTCCTCTGGATGGCCGATCCGGCCCTGGTCGTCCGCCCGCCCGACCATGCACATTGATCCGTTCGTGCGGATTCCGGCGCCGGCTGATGATCGCGACGGCGCGATCGACGAGAGAGTGAAGAATGAGCCTGGAGAATGCAAACCCTTCCTTGCGCGAGCGGATGTCCATGACGGGCGGCAACCGGCTCAAGCTCGGCCTGTTCGGCGCCAACTGCTCGTCCGGGCGCGCGGTCACCAAGGTGCCGGAGCGATGGTCCGGCACCTGGCCCGATAATCTGCGGCTTGCGCGCATGGCGGACGAGGCCGGTATCGACTTCATGCTGCCGATCGGGCGCTGGAAAGGCTATGGCGGCGAGACCGACTACCAGGGCGCCACGCTCGAAACCATCACCTGGGCGACCGCGCTGCTCGCCGCGACCCGACGGATCACCTGCTTCGGCACGGTGCACGCGCCGCTGTTCCACCCCATCATCGCCGCCAAGGAGATGGTGACGGCCGACCACATCGGCGAGGGACGCTTCGGATTGAACATCGTCGTCGGCTGGAACGAGGACGAGTTCGAGATGTTCGGCGTGGCGCAGCGCGATCACGCGGCGCGCTACGACTACGCCCGGGAATGGATCGACGCCATCAAGCTGATGTGGTCGGAGGTCGAGGATTTCGATTTCGCCGGCCGCTACATCAAGCTCAAGGGCGTGCGCGCCAACCCCAAGCCCTATGGCGGCGGCCGTCCCGTCATCATGAACGCCGGCGCCTCGCCGACCGGCCAGGCCTTTGCGGTGGAGAACTGCGACGCCTTCTTCATGCAGGCCTCGCGCGTCTCGGTGGTCGAGACCGCCGAGCGCGTCGCCCGGGTGAAAGGCCTCGCGCAACAGCACGGGCGCGAGCTCAGCGTCTACACCGTCGGCGTCATCACGTGCCGGCCGACGATGCGGGAGGCCGAGGACTATCACCGCCACTGCGTCGTGGACGAGGCCGACTGGCCGGCCGTCGACCGGCTCTTGGCGATGCGCAACATCACGCCTGCGACCGTGTCGCCGGAGGAGTTCGCGCGGCAGCGCGGTCAGTTCGCGCACGGCAACAGCGGACTGCCGATCATCGGCGATCCGGACCACGTGGCGCGCGAGCTCATCGCGCTGAGCCGAGCCGGGCTCACCGGTATCGCCGTCTCGCTCGTCAACTACGCCGACGAATTGCCCTATCTCTGCGACGAGGTGCTGCCGCGGCTCGCGCGCGCGGGATTGCGGGAGGGGCGGAGGCCTGGCGGCCGCAGCCTCACACCCGCAGCTCGATGATTTCCGGGCGCATGCCGCGACCCGAGACGTGAAGGCGCGCGACGGTTATCGGCAGCTTGAAGCGGCGGGGGCCGGCGCTGCCCGGATTGAGGAACAGCACGCTGGTGCGCATTTCGATCGCGGGACGATGGGAATGACCGCACACGACCGCCGCGAAGCCGGCGGCGGCCGGGTCGAGAGCAAGCTGTGCGATCTCGTGCAGCACGAAGATGCGAAGGGCGCCGACCTCAACGATCCGCGTCAAGGGCAGGCGCGCCGCCCAGTCGCCGGTGTCGATATTCCCGCGCACGGCGAATGTCGGCGCGAGGCCGCCGAGCGCGTCGATCACCTCGGGCTTGCCCACGTCGCCGGCGTGAATGATCACGTCGGCGCCGGCGAGCGCGGCGGCGGCCTGCGGCCGAAGCAGCCCGTGCGTGTCCGAGATGACCCCGACAAGCGTCTGGCGTTCGCGCATGCGGTCTCGGTTGTTCAGGGCGCGTCTGGTCGCGTGGGAAGGGTGGGCATGACGCATGCTCGGCCCTATCATCCGCATCCGGAGCGCGGGCGCAACGCCCGCGCGCTCCGTCCGTGTCGGCCAGGTCGCGCGCGGCAGCGATGCGAATCCTCGACCCGGCGGGACGCGCCGCAACGAAGGCATGCTGCGGACGGGACGCGGAGCCGGTCCGAGCGCCGCAACGGACCGCAGGCGATGACGAAGCCGCAATCGATCCCGCCGGTGTCTGCCGCGCTTGCCGCCCGCCTGGCGATGCTCGCCAACCTCGATGCCGTTGCCGGTGCCGCCGTCACCGTGGTCCGCGAAGGCGCGGCGGTCGGCTTCTGGAGCGCGGGCTACGCTTCGCTTGTGTTTCGCGTTCCGGTGTCGGAGCGTACGCTGTTTCACATCGGCTCGGTGGGCAAGCACATCACCGCCTTGGCGGTGATGCAGCTCGTCGATGCCGGCGCCGTTGGCCTGAGCGCGTCCGTGGGCACCTACGTGAAAGGATTGCCCGACTCCTGGGCGGCGACGCCGGTGCGTGCGCTGCTCACCCACACCAGCGGCCTGCCGGACTACGGCTCGGTCATCAAGGAGTGGGATCGTCCGCAGGGTCGCGACGTCATCCTCAACGCCATCGGCGCGCGTCCACCGCTGTTTGCTCCGGGCGAGGCCTGGATCTACAGCAACACCAACTACCTTGTGCTCGGCTGGTTGACAGAAGCCGTCAGCGGCACGTCGTACGCCGACTATCTGCGCGACCGCCTGTTCCGGCCTGCAGCGCTCCCGACGGCCCGCGAGGACAGCGGCGAAGACGTGATCCCGGATCGGGCCGAGCCGTATGACCATCGCGGCGGCCGCTTCCTGCACGCGGTGCGGATCGAGAGGTCGGTGTCCGCGGCCGCGGACGGCGGGGCGCTGTTCTCCGCCCGCGATATTGCCCCCTGGTCGGCAGCTCTATCCGGCCACCGCCTGGCGAGCCCGGCGTTGATGGCAGAGGCCGCGACGCCGGTGCGGCTTGCGACCGGGCGCCAGGTGCCCTACGGCTTCGGCTGGTTCCTCGAGCGCACCTGCGGCCATGAACTGCGGCAGCACGCGGGCCGAGTCCCCGGTTTCGGCGCGCAGCTTCTCCATCTTCCCGCAGTCGCACTGTGGGTGGCGGTCATGGCCAACACGACGCCGCCGCCCCCCCTGCTGCTGATGGCGCTCACCGCCGCGGAAGCATTCGCGCCCGGCGCGACCTTCCTCAGCCTGCCGTCGAAGGGCGATGCGCGAGATCCCCTGACTGCGCGCGCGCGGGCGATACTCGAGCGCGGAGAGACGCCGCCGAACGTTGATTGGTTCGCTCCGGAAATGCAGCTACGGCTGCGTGCCGCCGCCGGAGGATTGCCGCCCGCCCTGCCGAGAGGCACGCGTTTCGACCAACTGGAGCCGCTCGAGTCGTACCCGGTCGACGGCGGCACCATGGTGCGCTACCGCGGGCGCCTCGCCGGCCATGCCGGCCATTATCTCTTCGGCTGGACCGAGGACGAGCGCATCTTCTGGGCTTCATAGCGCAGCCCGGCTTTCGCCCCGGGCGCTTTCCGGCTCTTCCGGCGAAACGCCGCTGTCGCTGCCGTCAACTGCAACGCTGGGTTTTCGCACCGGGAGAGTCCGGCTCGCGCAATTCGGCGACCTCCACCGTGCCAGCATTCGCGAATACGTTGGCGGCGATGTCCGACGGAATGTCGTGGGTGAGCGGAGCGAGCGGCTTGCTGTTGTCGCCGCATCTGACGGCGATTCCGAAGCTCCAGGCGTACAGCGCCGCTCCAGACTTGGTGCGCACGCTGAGATTGAGCTTCACCTCGTCGTCCGTGGAATAGCCGAGCGACGAGACGTTACCCGAGAAGGTCACCTTCACCTGGCTGCCGGTTTCGTTGCGCAGCAGAGCCACGGAGGCGTTGTCGAGCAGAAACCGCCGTTTCTTCTCGCCTTCCTTCCCGCGCCAGACCAAGGTCTGGCCCTTCTGCACGGTTTCCTTCAGGCTGCCCGTCTTGGGGGAGATATCGAACACCGCGGGCTGCTCCAGCTCCGCGGGTTCCGCGCTCGAGGCGAAGCACCAGCCGGCGATCGAATAGGTGCAAAGCTGAATGGCGAGCGACGCGAGCAAGCCCGTGCTTCGATGTCGAGAATACCCGGCCATGACCCCGAAAACGCTTCGCCAGCCCCTTGGTTCCAAACGATCGCCTGGTCAGCGATAGGGTGCATGAACGACCACGGCATTTGCTGCCTGGCGGCCGACCCCGGAGCAGCATCATACTATGTGCGAAGGCGCGGCTGCGACGCGGCGGCAGCGCTCGCTCGCGGCGCAGGCCCGGCGACTCCCCCGATACACCTTGCCGGCGCGTCTCACCACCGGCGTGCGTACGGCAGTGGCCCGTCCTGTGCCGGCACGATCATCTTGCCGATCGGCCAGAGCGCGAGCCCGGCGAGCTTCACGTGTGCCCACGCGAAGGGAATTCCGATGATGGTGATGGCGAGAAGGACGGCGGTGATGAGGTGGCCGAGCGCCAGCCACCAGCCCGCGAGCAGCAGCCAGATGACATTGCCGACAACCCCGAGCGGCCCCGTGCCGACGTCGTCCTGGCCGGAATACGCCGCCCGCGACACTGCCTTGTAGCCGAAGGGGAGCAGCGTATAGGCGGCGATGTTGAACGCCGCCCGCGCCCAAGGCAGGCCGATGATGGTGATCGCCATCACGACGGCGGCGATCACCCAGCCGACCGCCATCCAGAGGCCGCCGAAGACGATCCACAACAAGTTGAGCAGGAGAGACAGGATGGACATGGCTTTCCCGACGAATTTGGGCGGCGGTGACGACGCGAGCGTGATGTAGACACCGAAAGGTCGCTGCGCCAGCGCCGCCGACTACATTTTTTCCACTGCGCGCGGGCGACAGCGTCGCAAACGCGGCGCAGCGGTCGCGCGCCGCCGAGCGCGATGGCCGCGGGATTTTTCTCGGGCTACAGGCGCGTGCCGGCCCGCAGCTGCGCCAGCCGCCACGTCGGCGGATGATCGAGCATCGCCCTGCGTCGCCACCCCGGAATGTCCTGCGCGATCCAGGCGCGGACGACCTCGCGCGTGTACGAGTCGAGAAACCGTTCCACCGCACCGAACGTTTCGACTGCGCCGCGCTCGTAGCCGCGGCGATAGGACATTTCCAGATCGTCATTTTCCGTGAACAACATGTTTTCCTCCCTGCCACGTTCGTGCATCGGTGGCTTCAACGGCCGCGGCCAGTGGCGGCGCTCGGGCGCCAATTTATCGCGCCGTTGTTGCGCCCGCTCAATCGGATCGCGATGAAGGCCCGCCGTGCGTTGAGCGATCGCGCCGATGGCCGCCCGCGGGGGTGGGCCGCGTGCTTCGCGGCGCTGCCGGTGGTGAACTCATCTTCGCCATTGACGCGTCGATCACGCAGTCCATTCGTGGCCGTCCGGCTGTCGCCGCG
>JBAUOM010000003.1:0-2286 GCA_049579765.1 Xanthobacteraceae bacterium | reverse complement strand
GCTCGTAGCCGGGCGCACCGGGCCGCAGGAAGCCGAGCGGGGGTATCCTGTCGGCGACGCGCTTGAGCACCACCGGGGCGCATGCCGGCGTGAAATTCATGCCGGCGGGATTGGACAGCGTCATCATCAGGCCGCGGGCGGATTCCCCCTTCCCCGGGCGGGACACCGTCACCAGCCGGACCGCCCCGACTGCCACCGTCACGAAGCTGATGAACGGGCGCCCGTCCGGGATATAGACCCGCCCCCGCTGCTTGTGATCGTCGTCCTCGCGGTCTTTCTCCTCGAACATGAGGCACGACGCGGCTTCATCCCAGCGCAGGTCCACCAGATAGGCGCTGATGACGCCGGGTACGGTGAAGCCCGGCCGGAAGCAGACGTAGCGGCCCTCGAGGTGCGCCACGTTCGCCCGCAGGTAGCCGCCGTAGTTTTGCGCCGCGACCTCGGAGCCCGGCGCAGCCGCCGGTTCGAGCTCTACTGCCGCCGGCAGCGCGCAGAGCCCCGGAATGCCCGCGCTCGCGGTTTCGGCCGCGTGCTCGGCGTCATCCCGGCGGGCGCGTTCCGACCGCTTGAACGCGAACAGCACCATGGCTCCGATCGCGAGGCCGATCACGCCGCACAGGACCACGATGGTGGGGCGCGCGCGTTCCGGCTGCGCGTAGAACTGGGCCAGCACCTTGTCGTCGATCATCCATGCCACCAGGAACCCCGCGGCCATGAACGCCAGCGCGTTGCCCAGCGCACCCGCCGCGACGATCCGGAGCTGGCTCCAGGACCGCGCGCCCAGATATGTGCACAGGAGCCCGAGCGAGACGGTGCAGGTGATCGGAAGCAGAAGCCCCGGCAGCCGTCCCTTGAACTGGCTGAAGATGCTGGATAGCTCGGAGCCGTCGCCGAGCAGGGACGCGGTGAGCGGGATTCCCAGCCGGAGCGCCGCCGACAGCCCCCCGACGACCAGCGCGGCGGCCGTCAGCTCGGCGATCGGCGGATAGTGCGGCGTCTCGCCCTCGTGGCGCTCCATGAAGCGCTGCGCCACCACCACGGCCCCCATGACCGCGCAGCCGATCGTAAGGCCGAACGTGATCGAGAGAATCAGAATCTGGCCGGCGGGCAGCGACAGCGTTCCCGGCGTCGCCGCCATCATGCCGGCGCTGAGCACGATGACGCCGAGGATGGTCGCCACCCATTGGTCCAGGCCGAACCGGATCGTCATCGTGCGGCTGGCGTCGAATCCCATCCGGGCGAGCCGCTGGCGCCGCTTGGCCTTGGTCGCGTTGGAGTAGAGCACGTAACGCGCGATCAGGCTGCAGGTGAGCTGGGACACCTCGACGATGCTGCGGGTCAGCGCCTCCTTGACCTCCGGGGACGGATCCGGCGTCGCGAAGTAGGTGCGGCCGGCCTGCATCAGCTCATCGTAGCGCGCGACGATGCAGGCCGCCGTGGCCTGGCTGAGGTGCATGATCCGGGTGTAGGCGGATCGGGCATTGGCGTTCACGAAGTCGAGCGGCGTGCCGTCGCTGTTGGGCCCGACGAACAGCCAATAGAGTCCGACCGCCCGCGTGAACCGGGCGGCGGGCGAGCCGTCCGCTTCGAAGCGCAGCGCCTGCGCGCCGATGTCCTCGCCGATGATCTTCCTGATCCGGACGCGCAGCTGCTCGGACTTGGGTTGGAACTCGGCGGTCTGCGCGAGCTCGAGCGCCAGCCGGTCGGCCTCGCGCGGGATCGCCGCGAGCTTGACGCAGAACGCCCGCGCCGCGTCGTCGATGCGCCGCACCCAGGGGAAATGCGCCGCCACCACGATCACCAGCGCCGCCACCAGCGCGGCGTAGGGCCTGAACTCGGCCAGCGCCTCCGGATCGGCATCGCCGAACCGGATCGCGGCCTTGTAGAAGCCGATGCTGCCTTGCCGGACCGCGACGATCACCACGATCCACAGCGCCACGATCAAGGCGCAGTAGAAGATCAGCCCGAACACGAACAGCGCGAAGGTCGTGCCCGAGCGATTGGTCGGCGGCGAATTGAAGCGCACCCTGGCGTAGAC
The DNA here is from genome assembly GCA_049579765.1 of Xanthobacteraceae bacterium. Classification (GTDB taxonomy): domain Bacteria; phylum Pseudomonadota; class Alphaproteobacteria; order Rhizobiales; family Xanthobacteraceae; genus VAZQ01. The sequence goes on along the minus strand of JBAUOM010000003.1, from coordinate 248 downwards.
GATGAGCATCACCATCGCCACCGTCCATTGGCCCGATTCGAACACGTACGGAATCCACTCGTGCAACATGACAACCTCCCGTGCGGCCGGAGGCGTTGTTGGCGGCTGTTGTGCCTCCGGCGAGGCCATGGAAATTCGGGAAAGAGGCGGGCGCTGATATCGAAATGGCCATGCGTTGGCGCACGCTGCCCGCGACTTCCCGCATCCTGCCGGCAAAATAGGCCGAGTTTCCGAAGCTCTGTGTGAGG
>JBAUOM010000002.1:0-3361 GCA_049579765.1 Xanthobacteraceae bacterium | reverse complement strand
GACATGATGTTCGGCGGCGGACTGGGCGCGGCCGGGACCGAAGTGGTGGTGGAAGAATTCCTCGCCGGCGAGGAGGCCTCCTTCTTCGCCCTCTGCGACGGCGAGACCGCGATCCCGCTCGCGTCGGCGCAGGACCACAAGCGCGCCTTCGACGGCGATCAAGGCCCGAACACCGGCGGCATGGGCGCCTATTCGCCGGCGCCGGTGATGACGCCTGAAATGTCGCGCCGCGCCATGGACGAGATCGTGCTGCCCACCGTGCGCGCGATGAAGGCCATGGGCGCGCCCTTCAAGGGCGTGCTCTATGCCGGGCTGATGGTCACGGCGGAAGGCCCCAAGCTGATCGAGTACAACGTGCGCTTCGGCGACCCCGAATGCCAGGTGCTGATGCTGCGCCTGATGTCGGACCTCGTGCCGGCGCTGCTCGCGAGCTGCGACGGAATGCTCAAGCGCTTCGATCTGCGCTGGTACCCGGACGCGGCGCTCGCGGTGGTGATGGCGGCCAAGGGCTATCCCGGCGACACGATGAAGGGCTCGGTGATCGAGGGCCTCGAGGCCGCGGCCGCGCTCGAGGGCGTCGAGATTTTCCACGCCGCCACCAGGGCCGACGGCGGCCGCGTGCTGGCCAATGGCGGCCGCGTCCTCGATGTCTGCGCGCGCGGCAAGACCGTCGCCGAGGCGCAGGCGCGCACCTATCGCGCCGTCGACCGCATCGACTGGCCTGACGGCTTCTGCCGCCGCGACATCGGGTTTCGCGCGGTCGAACGGGAGAGAGCCGGCCGCTGACACCTGGCATCCCTATCTCATCTCGTATATACTACAAAGCTAGAAGGATATACGGAGGCAATCTTGGACGTTCTGATCAAGCGGCCGACGGCGGTGGCCAAGATTCGCAAGCTTGCGAAGCGGACCGGCGAAACGCTGACCGACGCGGTCGAGCGCGCGGTCGAGGCGCGCCTCGCCCAGGTTGGTCCACGACGACAAAAGAAAAGAAAAGGCTACGTCGATCTCAAGAAGCTGGCGGAGCTGCTTGCCTATTTCGACTCTCTCCCGCGGATCAATGAAGACCTGACCGACGAGGAAATCATCGGCTACGACGGGCGCGGCTTGCCGAAGTGATCGTCGTCGATAGTTCGATCGTTGTCGCCATCATCCGGAAGGAGTCCGATGCGGCGGTATGGGTCGACGTTCTCGACAAGACGCCGCGAGCATTCATGTCCGTCGTTTCTTACGTCGAGACCAGCATGGTGGTCGCTGGCCGGCGGAGCGGCGCCAGCTTCGATAGCGTCGATGGGACATTGACGAGCCTTCATGTCCGTGTGGTGCCGGTGACGTTGGAGCAGGGGAGTGTCGCGCTGGCAGCCTTCTTGCGGTTCGGCAAAGGTCGGCACTTAGCGGGCCTCAATCTTGCTGACTGCTTCGCCTACGCGTTGGCCAGCAGCCGCAACCTTCCGTTGCTGTTCAAAGGCAACGATTTCGTAAAGACGGACATCGAGCCTGCGTGGCGACCCTGATGGCCGACCTCGCCGACCTCTATCCCGGCTTCGCGTCGCACTGGATCGACACCGCCGCCGGCCGCGTCTTCGCGCGCAGCGGCGGGGAAGGCCCGCCGCTCCTCCTCCTGCACGGCTATCCGCAGACCAATGTGATGTGGCACCGGGTGGCGCCGGCGCTGGCGCGGCATTTCAGCCTGGTCCTTCCGGATCTTCCCGGCTACGGCTGGTCCGACGCGCCCGCCGCCGACGCCGCGCATGCGCCCTACACCAAGCGCGCCATGGCGAACGCGATGATCGCGGTGATGGAGGCGCTCGGCCATGTGCGCTTTCGCCTCGCGGGGCACGACCGCGGCGGCCGCGTCGCCTATCGGCTGGCGCTCGATCATCCCGGGCGGCTCGAGCGGCTCGCGGTGCTCGACATCGTGCCGACCTGGGCGATGTGGCACCGCATGGACGCGCGCCTTGCCAACCGCGCCTGGCATTGGATGTTCCTGGCGCTGCCGGCGCCGTTCCCCGAGACCTTGATCGGCAAGGACCCGCGCTTCTATTTCGACGCGCGCGCGGCGGCCGGAACCAAGAGCAAGAGCCTTGCCGCCTTCGATCCGCGCGCGCTCGCGCATTACCACGCCTTCTTCGACGATCCCCTGCGCATCCACGCCACCTGCGAGGACTATCGCGCCGGCCGCACCAGCGATCTCGCCGACGACGAGCGCGACCGCGCTGCCGGCAGGAAGATCGGCTGTCCGCTGCTGGCGATCTGGGGCGCCGCCGGCGGCATCCCGGCCGAGACCGAGGGCCCGCTCGCGACCTGGCGCGAATGGGCGAGCGACGTGCGCGGCTTCCCCATCGACTGCGGGCACTATCTCGCCGAGGAGGCGCCGGAGGCGACGGCTGCCGCGCTGCTCGAGTTCTTCGCCGCCGGCTGACGGCGGCACCGCCCCGCATCATCCTCGGTTGTCATTGCCCGCGAAAGCGGGCGATCCAGTATACTCCGATGCAGCGTGCGGGCAGGGCCGTGCCTGACGGCTCCGTGTGTGAATACTGGATCCCCGCTTGCGCGGGGACGACATCCCGGGTGTGTGTATCGACCGATGCCCTCGATCGATCGCCAAGCAGCATTCTCCGGCACCAAAGAGGTCGCCTCCGCGCTCGCCTTCGACGTCGCGCGGCTCGAAGCCTTCCTCGCCGCCCGCCTGCCGGATTTCAAGGGGCCGCTTCGCGCGCACCAGTTCAAGGGCGGCCAGTCGAACCCCACTTATCTGCTGGAGACCCCTGCGCGCCGCTACGTGCTGCGGCGCAAGCCGCCGGGCAGGCTGCTTCCCTCCGCGCACGCGGTCGACCGCGAGTTCCGCGTCATCAGCGCGCTCCACGCGCAAGGCTTTCCGGTCGCCGCGCCGCTGCTCTACTGCGACGACGCCGCGGTGGCCGGCACGCCGTTCTATCTCATGGCGCATGTCGCCGGCCGCGTGATCTGGGAGCCGCACATGCCCGACGCCGCGCCGGCCGAGCGCGCCGCGGTCTACGACACCATGAATGCTACGCTGGCGCGGCTGCATTCGTTCGAGCCGGCCGCGCTTTCGCTGGCCGATTTCGGGCGCGGCGACAACTACGTGGCGCGCCAGGTCGAGCGCTGGTCGAAGCAGTACCGCGCCTCGCAGAGCGAAGAGATTTCCGAGATGGAGCGGTTGATCGCCTGGCTGCCGGCGCACCTGCCGCCGCCGGCACCGGTGCGGCTGGTGCACGGCGACTACCGCCTCGACAACATCATCCTGTCACGCTCCGGGCCGACGATCCTCGCCGTGCTCGACTGGGAGCTCTCCACCTTGGGCGATCCGCTGGCCGACCTCGCCTATCATCTCATGCAG
>JBAUOM010000001.1:0-9359 GCA_049579765.1 Xanthobacteraceae bacterium | reverse complement strand
GGCGGCCACAGCCGCGCGCACGAGCGCCGACCCCGCATCGTCGCCTGGCTCGACCGCGAGCCAGATCAGGCCGCCGGCCCAATCGTAGAACAACTGCGCCTCCGTCCGCGCCGTGATTATTGCGCCGAGCTCTGCGCCGCGGCTCGGCGCCGTCGAGATGCGCCAGAGCGACCGCTCGTCCTTTACCTTCCCCTGCGAAGGGGAGGACGGACGGCTCGCAAACGGCGTGACGTCACGTACCGCTTGCCAGAACGCGCGCGACACCGGCGCCTCGATCGACAGCAGCTCGCCGAAGGGCTTCATCAGTGTCTCGACGAGGTGCCGGCGATGGGTGACCGACGGCGCAAAACCCTCGAGCCGCAGGGCGGTAATGGCGCCGCCGGCGCCTACGGCCTCCGCAACGGGCAGACACGCGACCACCCCCGCCGGCAGGTGCGCCGCGCCGGAAACATCGCAGGGAGCCGCCATTGCCCCCGTCATCGCCGTGATCGCCTCGGCTGCGCCGAGGCCGCGAATCAACACCGTCTCCTCGGCCTCGGGTGCGGGCAGCGCCTTGAGCGTGACTTCCGTCATCGCCGCAAGCGTTCCCCAGGAGCCCGCCATCAGCTTGCAGAGATCGTAGCCGGTGACATTCTTCACCACTCGGCCGCCGGACTTGAAGGCTTCGCCGCGGCCGGACATCGCGGTAAAGCCGAGCAAATGGTCGCGCGCCGCCCCTGCCCTGAGCCGGCGCGGCCCGGACAGATTGGCCGCCACGGCGCCGCCGATCGTGCCGCGGCCGGTTGCGCCGCCCAGGATGGCGGCGCAATCCATCGGCTCGAAGGCCAGCTGCTGGCCTTTGGCGGCGACGAGCGCTTCGATCTCGGCGAGCGGCGTGCCGGCCCGCGCGGACAACACCAGCTCCTCGGGCTCGTAGAGGGTAACGCCGCTGAGCGCCGAGAGATCGATCGTCACATCGCTCTGGGCCGGACGGCCGATGGCGCGCTTGGAACCATGACCCACGATCTCCGCCGTTTTGCCCTCGGCCAGGAGCCATTGCACCGCCGCCTCGACGTCCTTGGCATCGCGGGCCCGGAGAGTATCGGTCATAGCCCAGGTACGCTCCGCTCTCCCCTCAGAACCGCGGAATGTCCGGAAACGGCACCTCGCCGGCGTGGACGTGCATGCGGGAGAGCTCGGCGCAGCGGTGCAGGGTGGGAAACACCTTGCCGGGATTGAGCAGGCCGCGCTCGTCGAAGGCACATTTGAGCCGCTGCTGCTGCTCCAGATCGGTCTGCGAGAACATCGCCGGCATCAGGTCACGCTTCTCGACCCCGACGCCGTGCTCGCCGGTGAGCACGCCGCCCACCTCGACGCAGAGCTTGAGGATCTCGGCGCCGAATGCCTCGGTCTTCTCCAGTTCGCCCGGCCTGTTGGCGTCGTAGAGGATGAGCGGGTGGAGATTGCCGTCGCCGGCATGGAAGACGTTGGCCACGGCGAGCCCGTAGCTCGCAGACAATTCGCGCATGCGCCTCAGCACCTGCGGCAGGCGCGCTCGGGGGATGGTGCCGTCCATGCAGTAGTAGTCGGGCGAGATGCGACCGACCGCCGGGAACGCTGCCTTGCGGCCGGCCCAGAACAGGAGCCGCTCCTCCTCGGAAGCGGACACGCGGCAGGTCGTGGCGCGACAGGACCGGGCGGTCGCCTCGACCCGCGCAATGAGGTAATCGACCTCGGCACGCGGACCGTCGAGCTCCACGATCAACAGCGCCTCGACATCGAGCGGATATCCCGCATGCACGAACTCCTCGACCGCATGGATCGCCGGGGCATCCATCATCTCCATGCCGCCCGGGATGATTCCCGCGCCGATGATCTTGCTTACGCATTCGCCGGCGTCCTCGGACGAGGCAAAGCCGACCAGCACGGCGCGCGCGCATTCCGGCTTCCTCAGGAGCCGCACGGTGACCTCGGTGACGACGCCGAGAAGGCCTTCCGACCCGGTGATGACGCCGAGCAGATCGTAGCCGCCGGCATCGAGGTGCTTGCCGCCGACGCGGACGACTTCGCCCGTCATCAGCACGATTTCGCAGCCCAGCAGGTTGTTCGTGGTCATGCCGTATTTGAGGCAGTGCACCCCGCCGGAATTCTCCGCCACGTTCCCGCCGATCGTGCAGGCGATCTGCGACGAGGGATCGGGCGCGTAATAGAACCCGGCGTGCTCAACCGCTTGAGTCACGGCCAGGTTGGTCACGCCCGGCTCTACGACAGCGACGCGGTTGGCGAAGTCGACCTCGAGGATGCGGTTGAACTTGGCCATCCCGAGCAGAACGCCGTCGGCCAGCGGCAGCGCGCCGCCGGAGAGCGAGGTGCCGGCCCCGCGCGGCACGACCTTGATGCCTTCGCGGTGGCAGAACTCGAGCACACGGCTCACCTGCCGCGTGGTTTCGGGAAGCACGACGACCATGGGAAGTTGCCGATAGGCGGTAAGCCCATCTGACTCGTAGGGCCGCATCTCCCGCTCGGCGGCGATGACGCCCTCGCCCGGCACGATGGCTGCGAGCGCCGCCACGATACGGTCGCGGCGGTCGAGCACGGCTGCATCCGGGGCGGGCATTGCCACCGACATTTGTAAGCTTCCTCGCGCCGATGGCGGCCGATCTGCCCGAACGGCTCCTTCGGTAACGCTTTGGTTATAGCGCCAACCCGGCATGAAATCGCGCGATCCTTGCGAAAAAAGCCGGAGCCGCCGCGGGGCAACGACAAATCGCGCCTCGAGCCGTTGACACCGCCGGCGCTTGACGCCATTCGAACAGCGCGGCGATTGCTTCGCAAATCGGGGAACCGGCCGATCTGCGCATTCACGGTCCGATCTCGGGTGACGCCGCGGGCGGCCGGCGCGGCATCCAGGGAGTTAATAAGAGGAGAAAAGGATGAGGACGTTGGTGATTGCTGTGATCGCTATTGCAGCCTCGACCGGACCGACGGTCGCGCAGGATGCCGCCGCCGGCGAGCAGATATTTAAACGGTTGTGCTCGCCCTGCCACGACATCGGGCCGGGCGCCAAGGTCAAGCTCGGACCGCCGCTCAACGGCATCGACGGGCGCAAGTCGGGCAGCTATGAGGGGTTCAACTATTCGCCCGCCAACAAGAATTCCGGCATTACCTGGAGCCATGACGCATTCGTCAAATATATCCACGCTCCGATGCAAGAGATGCCCGGCACCCGCATGGCGTTCGTCGGTATCAAGAACGACAAGGACATCGGAGACCTCTGGGCTTACCTTGAGCAATTCGGCCCGGACGGCCAGAAGAAATAGCGACCAGTGACGGCCGCATGCCGTTACCCCAAGCCCGCGCCCTGATCACGTCGGGGCGGGACGGGGCCGCTGCCCGGCAGCAGGCGCGAATGACGCAGAGCCTCGCGCGTTGCAACGCGGCTCGCCATGCGTAGACTGCGCCGGCATGCCGGCGCGCTCGATGTCGAGCGGTTGCCGCAGGCCCGTCGGTCACGAGGAGGTCGAGCCATGCTCAAGGATGTTGTCGTCAACCTCTCAGGCCGGGGGCCGCAGGATTTCGCGGCCGAGTACGCCGCCTCGGTCGGCGCCGCGTTCGGGGCGCACGTCACCGGCATCTCCTTCCTCTACGAGCCGGTGATCCCCGACGGCGCGCTCGGCGGCGTTCCGGTCGACTTGATCGAGCTGCAACGCGAGGAAAACACCAAGCTCGCCAGCGACGCCATCAGCCGGTTCGAAGCAGCCGTCAGGAAGGCGGGGGGTGCGGGAGAGACGCGCATGGTCGATGCGACCTTCGGCGGCGCCCCCACGCTGTTCGCGCAGATCGCGCGGCGTTTCGACATTTCTGTCGTCGGTCAAGCGCAACGCGACCAGGGCGCCACCGATACACTGATGATCGAGGGTGCGTTGTTCGAATCCGGGCGTCCCGTCATCGTCGTGCCGTACATCCAGAACCGCGGACTCACCCTCGAGCGCGTGCTCGCATGCTGGGACGGCGGGCGCACCGCCGCGCGCGCCGTGGCCGACGCCATGCCCTTCCTCGAACGCGCCAAGGCGGTCGACATCGTCATGGTCGCCGAGGCGCGCAAGGAGGACGAGACCCCCGGTGCCAAGCTGAGCGACCATCTTGCCCGCCACGGCGTGACGGCCAACGTCAAGAGCCTGACCAAAGGCGACATCCCGATCGAAGACGTGCTCCTGTCCTACGCTGCCGACAGCGGAGCCGATTTCATTGTGATGGGGGGCTACGGCCACTCGCGGCTGCGGGAATTCGTGCTGGGCGGCGTCACGCGCGGGATTCTGGCCGAGATGACGGTGCCGGTGCTGATGTCGCATTGAGCCGGACATCGCCGTCAAGTCTCTGGTGAACCTTTAATTTTAACGGCGGAACTTCGGGTTACCGACGGCGTTATTGCGCCGTCTCTCGTGTCATTGGTGCAAACCATGTCGACCGCTGCTGACTACCGCCAGCGCGCTTCGCGGCGAAATGCGCGCCGCTTGACCGTTCCGGCGGCACGCCGGCCGCGATAGCCCTTCGGTTACCTCGGAAGAGAGGACGCGCCTCGACAACAAGATCGGAAGCCGTTGCCAACGCGGCCTGGGTCAGCGCAATGGATTACGCCACCGCCACACGATCCGAGAAACAAGGGCTCCCGATGGCCGGCGCGTTCACGGTCGGTATCGAAGAGGAGTATTTCCTCGTCGATGCCGCAACGAAGCTCATGCCGGGCGATGTGCCCGCTGCGTTCTTCGAAGCGGCCAGAGCGGCAACCGATGGCCGGGCCTCGACCGAATTCCTGCAGCCGCAGATCGAGGTGACCTCTTCGCCCCATGAGGACATGGCCGCCGCCCGCGCCGAGCTGCGCGAGCTGCGGCGAACCGTCGCCGCGGTGGCCGCCGATCACGGCCTCGCCATTCTGGCGGCCGGCACGCATCCGACCGCGTTCTGGCGCGAGGCCCAGCAGACCGCAAAGGAGCGCTACGACACGGTCATGCAGGACCTGCAGATGATCGGCCAGCGCGATCTCCTGTGCGGATTGCACGTGCACGTCGAGCTGCCCGACCCGGACGGTCGGGTCGACGTGATGTATCGGATGCTGCCCTATCTTCCGCTGCTGCTAGCGCTCTCGACCTCGTCGCCGTTCTGGCAGGCACGGCGAACCGGCCTCAAGGGCTACCGGCTCGCCGCCTATGACGAGCTGCCGCGCACCGGGGTGCCGGAGCTGTTTCGCACGCGGGCAGAGTTCGACGCCTATGTGGCCGCGCTGACGCGCGCCGGCGTGATCGAGAACTCAAGCTATATCTGGTGGGCCATCCGGCCTTCGCTCGCCAATCCGACGCTGGAGCTGCGCGCACCCGATTCCTGCACGCTGGTCGACGACGCGATCGCCATTGCCGCGCTCTATCGCACGTTGGCGCGCCATCTCTATGTCGACCGCCGGCGCAACTGCGATCTCGATGCGGTCGCGCGCGCGATCGTCATCGAGAACAAATGGCGCGCGCAGCGCTACGGCGTGCACGGCACCTTCGTCGCCGGGGAGGGCGCCGTGACGGTGGCGGAGATGCTCGAGCGCACGATCGCCGACACTGCAGCAGACGCCGCTGCGCTCGGCTGCACGGCCGAGATCAACCGCTGCCGGGCGATCGTCGACGCCGGTACCTCCGCCGACGCCCAGATCGCCGTGTTCGAGGCGCACCGCAAGAGCGGGAGCCACGCGGCCGCGCTGCGCGCGGTCGTCGAATGGATCGCGCTCGCGACATTGCAATAAGTCCAATCTCTCGCCCTAGACCTGACGGTCAAGCGCGCGGATTCCCATCGCGTCGCCGCGAGGGCGGCGAGCTTCGCCGCGCCTCCGAGGGCGCAAGCGCTCGGACGCCGTTCCTGTGCTAGGAAACCTGCCTCGAGCGCAACCAACGCCCTCTCACCGAGGAACTCCACCCCATGACCCCCGTCTCGAGCCTGCGTGATCCCGCGTCCAAGCTTTCGGCCGCGCGGATGGGCGCCGTGCCGCGCGCGGCGCGCGCGATATTCCCGGTCATCGCCGCGTTCGCATGCCTGAGCGTCGTTGCGCCAACGCGGGCAGCAGGACCGTCCGAAACCGCGGCGGTGATGCAGGCGCGTATCCAGGCTTTGATTCCCGACCTCGAAAGCTACACCGCCGCCGGCATGAAGGCATTCGACGTGCCGGGGCTCGCTATCGCCATCGTCAGCGGCGACCGCGTCGTCTATACGAAAAGCTTCGGAGTGCGCAGCAAGAACGGTACCGCGCCGGTCGATACCCGCACCGTGTTCCAGATCGGATCGGCCACCAAGGCATTTCTCGCCACGACCATGGCGATCGCCGCCGATCGCGGCAAGTTCCGTTGGGACGACCGGGTGGTCGACCTCCATCCAACTTTCCAGCTCAAGGACGCCTGGGTCACGCGCGAGTTTCGCGTGTTCGATCTGATCGCGCAACGCTCCGGACTGCCCCCCTACGTCAACGATATGCTGGGAATGCTCGGCTACGATGGGCCGGCGCTGATCCGCTCCCTGCGGCATGTCGAGCCGGTGTCGAGCTTCCGCTCCAGCTTCGCCTATACCAACATCACCCATCTCCTGGCGGCGCGGATCGTGGCCGACCTCGAGGGCGCACCGGACTGGAACGCCGTCGCACGGCGCGAGCTGCTCGACCCGCTGGGTATGACGGAGACGACCTTCACCGCCGCGGCGATCGACGCCGCGGCGGATCACGCCGAAGGCTCCCGCTGGACGCCTGACCGCTCGATCGGGGTGCCGATCGAGCCGCTATTCCCTTATGTCTTCGGCGCCGCCGGCAACATCAATTCCTCGCTCGACGACATGACGCGCTGGCTGCGCTTCCAGCTCGCCGGCGGCAGCTTCGAGGGACGCCGCCTCGTGTCGCCGGAAAACCTCGCCTATACGCGCACGCCGAAGGTCGCGATCACCGACAAGGCGTCGTACGCGCTCGGCTGGATCATCGCGCGGACGCCGAACGGTACCGTTGTTTGGCACAACGGCGGCACCAACAGCTTCGGCGCCTTTATCGGCATGACGCTCGACAGGGATGTCGGGGTGATCGTGCTCAGCAACGAGCAGAACATGGGTTTGCCGGATGCCATCGGACTGTGGACCTTCGACCGGCTCCTGGATAACCCCCCGGTCGATCACGTGGCGGACACTCTGAAGAAGGCAAAATCCAAATACGCATCCGAACGGAGCTCTTTCGCCAAGCCGGCGAACCCGCGGCCGTTTCCGCCGCTTGCACCGCTGGCCGGCAGCTTTGCCAGTCCGGTCTTCGGCAAGGCCGCGGTGCGGCCGGAGCGGAACGCGCTGGTGCTGGAGCTTGCGCGGACCGGCGCCCAGCTTGCACTCGATCCCTGGGACGGCGATGTCTTCATTTTGCGCCTGCTGCCGCGCGGACGCTTCGCTCCCATCGTTGCGAACTTGGGCGATGAGCCCAACGGCTTCGCGCAGTTCGCGATCGACAACAAGGGCGAGCTCGGTTTGCTCCGCCTCACCTTCGATGACGGGCAGAGTTACGAATTGCGGCGCGAGTGAGAACGCGATCCCGCGGGCCGGGCTGCGTCGCGGGCGCTCGTTCGGTCGGCGGTCATGCCTTTCTCGGCGAGCTCCTTCATCGCATTCTCGTTCTTGGCGAGATGCGCCAGGCCCATGGCACGCAGCACACTCGGCGCCTTCATGAATTGGATGTTGTCGTAGCCGACGATCTCGATGCGGTTGCCCCACGGGTCGAGGAAATCGAGAAAGCGCCCGGGCAGCGGTTTAATGCCGGCATCGGCCAGTGCCGCGCGGACGGCCTGCTTGTCATCGACCACGAGGCCGAAGTGGCGCCCGTCGTCCGCGGGCTGCGTGCGCCCCTTCTGGAGCGCGAGGAACTGGTCGCCCAGATCGATGAAGGCCGCGGTTTCGCTCTTGCCGCGAAGCTCGAAATCGAACAAGCGACCGTAGAAGGCCAGCGCCGCTTCGATGTCGCCGACCTCGAGCGCGACGTGATTGAAACCGATGGCGCGCGCCTTTCTTGCTTGCGGCATGGGATGCTCCGATCGTGTTGCCCCCTGGACATGTGTGACCGAGGCGGGCCGCGCACCAGCGCGGGCAGACCGCTCTAACCGCCCGATACCTCCCGTCCAAAAAGCGCGAAGCCCGCACGACGATGTGCCGGCGCTGCCTTGACGGCAGGGGGTAACGGGGTGCGTTAAAAAGGCATCACTCTTTCCCTAAATACCGGCGCGCCCGCCAATTCATTTGACCTGTGATCGAAATGTCACGGACTCGCCACGGCGATTGGAGTTAGAAGCGCCTAAGGGCAGACGGGGGCGATGTAGGGGTCTGTGTGTCGTTAAGGGGATCACTCGCCATGTCCAAACCATCGTTCGCTACTTCCACGCTCGCGTTGGCAACCGCTACGTTCGTCACGCTCGCTGTGGGCTCCGCCACGGCGGCGGACTTGCGGTCGGCTCCCTACCGGGCACCGCCAGCGCCGCCTCCGGCGCCGGTCTTTTCCTGGACCGGCTGCTATCTCGGTGCCAACATCGGCGGCGGTTGGGCCAAGAAAAGCGTCAACGACGTCGCCGGCTTCGTCACCGGCGTTCCCGGAGCCGATCTTGGCTCGCACGCCGCCAGCGGCGTGATCGGCGGCGGCCAGATCGGCTGCGATTACCAAGCCGGGTTCTGGGTGTTCGGCGTCCAAGGCATGTTCGAAGGCTCGGGCATGGAGGGGAGCAACACCCAGCCATCGGGCCTCCTCGTCACCAATACGAGCATTCCCTGGCTCGCCACCGTCACGGGGCGCATCGGCGTCACGGCGTCGCCCACCGTGCTGCTCTACGCCAAGGGCGGCGGCGCGTGGGTGCGCGACGAGTTCTCCCTTACCGCCGGCGGCACCGCGGTTGCGAACGCGGATACGACGCCGTCGGGTTGGACCGTCGGCGGTGGTGTCGAGTGGGCCTTCGCGGGAAACTGGTCGGCATTCGCCGAATACAATTACCTGGACTTCGGCACGCCGAACGTGACGTTCACCTCGGCCGCCGGCTCATTCCCGATCGACATCAAGCAGAACATCAACAGCTTCATGGTCGGCATTCAACTACCGCTTCGGTGCTTCACGTTTCTGAGCTCGGGGAAACAGACCACCCTCGGTCGAGCCCCGCTAGTCCCGGGGCTCTTCTGTGGGATCGGTTTCAACAACTTGCACCTCGCCTTCCCTACCGCAGCAGTCAATCCGGCTCCGGCCCTGTCGCCTGCACGACAAGTCCGCGGGCGCGCGCGTCGACGATGCCGAGGCCGCGGAGCGCGAACAAGGTGAGCATCTGCGCCCGCGCGCGCGCCTTGGCGGGACC